>JBLIOG010000024.1:0-27459 GCA_047639625.1 Gammaproteobacteria bacterium | reverse complement strand
CCAAACTGCTCGACAGATTGGCAGGGGATAAAATTATTTTTCGCCTTGACCTGTCTACTGTCAGCCACTATAGCTTTATTGTTCAGTATTAATGGGATGTGGCTGGTGTTACCATTTTACGGGTTGGAATTGAGTTTGCTAGGGTTTGGGTTGTATATAACGTCCAGGCAGTCCCATCGTTGTGAAGTGATCACGATTGAACCGGAAAAGATTAGTGTCGAAAAAGGCTTTAATCGACCGGTACAGAAATGGCGATTCGAGCGTGCCTGGGTGGGTCTACAGGATGAAGTTAATTTGGACGTAAATGGCGAACGAATACTGGCAATCGGGTCGCATGGTATTTACGTTGAAGTTGGCAGTTTCCTGTCTAAATTTGAAAAGGAGGAGCTAGCCTTTCAACTTAAAGACTGTATACTTCGGCGTTGATTTTTTACGTGTCAATCGGGGTTTTACCCGATGTTTTTGTATTATAGAAACCGGCATTTCAGGCGGCTTAAAACGGCGATTTAACTCGCGTTTATACGAGTTAAAACAGAATGCATCAGGGGGTTGATAAATGAGTTTAGGTAAATTGTCCAGACAATGGGCTGTGGCTGTTGCAGGTCTAATTGCGCTGTTCACGCAAACCATGGCCAGGGCCGAATATGAGTTGAATATGACCGAGGGTGTAACGCCTATCAGTGTTGAGTTATACAGCCTCCACATGTTAGTTTTTGGCATTTGTGTCGTGATTGGGCTCGGTGTTTTTGGGGTAATGGCCTATTCAATCATCATGCATCGAAAATCAAAAGGAGCCGTTGCTTCTAACTTTCACGAAAGTACAACCATAGAAATAATCTGGACGGTTGCACCGTTAATAATATTAATCGGTATCGCGATTCCTGCTACAGGAACTCTGCTAGATCTTGAAGATGCCAAAACAGACGCCGATATTAATCTCCAGGTCACGGGTATCCAGTGGAAATGGAAATATACCTATGTCGACGAGGGTGTAACCTTCATTAGTAGCCTGGCGCAAAGTAGCCGTGATGTAATCGATGATCCGACGGGTCATGAAAATTATTTATTAGAAGTCGACGAGCCTGTTGTCGTCCCCATTAATAAGAAAATCCGATTCCTGTTTCACTCTGAAGATGTGATTCATGCCTGGTGGGTACCAGAATTGGCCGTTAAGCAGGACGCTATTCCAGGATTCATCAATGACTCCTGGGCCATTATCGAAAAGCCAGGTGTTTATCGAGGCCAGTGTGCTGAGCTTTGCGGTAAAGATCATGGTTTTATGCCAATCGTAGTGAATGCTGTATCCGAAGGTGAATACAAACAATGGATTTCGGATAAGAAGGCAGAAGCTGCTGCTGAAGCTGCCTTGGCCGAACTAGAGTTTTCAATGGAAGACTTGATGGTTAAAGGTGAGTCGGTTTATCAGTCGAACTGTGCAGCTTGTCATGGCGCATCCGGTGCCGGTATCCCAGGCGCTTTCCCTGCAATGACCGGAAGTCCGATTGTTAACGGCGATATCAGTGAACATATGAATATCATTCTGAATGGTCGCGCTGGGACAGCGATGGCAGCCTATAAAGGTCAACTCAGTGATGTAGATATTGCCGCGGTCATCACTTTTGAAAGAAATAGTTTGGGTAACAGCGTGGGTGACATGATTCAACCATCTGTTATCAAGAACGCTCGATAAGGGGAATTTAAATGTCTACTGAAGCAACTTACGGTAACCACGACACTGACAATCATCACGGCCCCGCTGCTGGTTTGATGCGTTGGGTTACAACGACCAACCATAAAGATATCGGTACTCTGTATCTTTGGTTCTCATTCATAATGTTACTGACAGGCGGATCGATGGCTATGGTGATCCGTGCTGAATTGTTCCAGCCGGGTTTACAGTTTGTTGTCCCCCAGTTTTTTAATCAGATGACGACCATGCATGGTTTGATCATGGTTTTTGGTGCGATCATGCCTGCATTTGTAGGTCTCGCTAACTGGTTGTTGCCTATTATGATTGGTGCTCCAGATATGGCATTGCCACGAATGAACAACTGGAGTTTCTGGATTTTACCTTTTGCATTTTCAATGCTTCTGATGACATTGTTCATGGAAGGCGGGGCTCCAGCGTTTGGTTGGACTTTTTACGCACCGTTATCAACAACTTTTGCACCAGATACCACCGATTTCTTTATTTTTGGTGTGCATTTAATGGGTATATCTTCAGTGATGGGTGCGATTAATGTTATCGCGACTATTTTGAATATGCGCGCACCCGGTATGACCCTGATGAAAATGCCATTGTTCGTTTGGACGTGGTTGATCACCGCCTATTTATTGATTGCGGTTATGCCAGTACTGGCCGGTGCAGTGACTATGATGTTAACCGACCGGCACTTTGGAACGTCATTCTTTGATGCCGCTGGTGGTGGTGATCCGGTCATGTTCCAGCATATTTTCTGGTTTTTCGGTCACCCTGAAGTTTACATTATGATTTTACCAGCATTTGGTGTTGTATCGGCGATCATTCCTACCTTCGCGCGTAAGCCATTATTTGGATATGCGTCAATGGTTTATGCCACTGCATCGATCGCAATTCTGTCATTCATGGTATGGGCGCACCATATGTTTACTGTGGGTATGCCAGTAGCCGGTGAGCTTTACTTTATGTATGCCACGATATTGATTTCCATCCCTACCGGGGTGAAAGTCTTTAACTGGGTAACGACTATGTGGAAAGGGTCTATGACTTTTGAAACACCGATGCTCTGGGCTCTCGGGTTTATTGTTATGTTCACGATCGGTGGATTATCCGGATTGATGCTAGGTGTTGCTCCAGTGGACACTCAATACCATGATACTTATTTTGTAGTTGCGCATTTCCATTATGTTCTTGTTACTGGCGCGCTCTATTCAATTATTGCCGCATTTTATTACTGGGTTCCGAAATGGACGGGAAACATGTATGACGAAACACTCGGTAAAATTCATTTTTGGTGGTCAACGATCGCAGTCAACGTTTTGTTCTTCCCGCAGCATTTTCTTGGATTAGCCGGTATGCCAAGGCGTATTCCCGATTATTCGTTGCAGTTCGCGGAATTTAATATGATTTCGAGTATCGGTGGATTTGCTTTTGGACTGGCGCAGGTGTTCTTCCTCTATATCATTGTTAAAACAATTAAAGGTGGCGAAAAGGCAACCGATCGTGTTTGGGAAGGCGCAACGGGTCTCGAATTTGAGCAGTTACCATCTCCACCGCCTTATCACAGTTTTACTGTTGCTCCAGTAGTAAAGTAACGGAACTCGATTTGTCTAAAAAAGAAAATCGGCAGAGCGAAGATGATTTCGACTTGCCGAAGCGTCGTAAAGGTACTATTACCATCGTGATTGCGCATTTGTTAATCGTAGTTGCTTTTTTTACGGCGACATTTTTCTGGGGTAGTTTTGAGTGAAAGTTAACCCTCTAAAACTAGCTATGATTCCAGTTCTGATGTTTGGTTTTGGATTCGCTTTGATACCGCTATACGATGTTTTTTGTGAACTGACCGGCTTAAATGGTAAGACAGGTCGAATAGAAGCTTCAGAAATCGATCGAAGTCAGATTGATGAATCGAGAACAATTGAAGTAAGGTTTCTGGCAAATATTAATTCGGGGTTACCCTGGAGTTTTGAACCGGTAGTTAAAAAAATGGTTATTAACCCGGGCCAGGTTTATGAAGCTAACTATCGAGTTCGTAGTACCTCGAAAGTTCAAACCACAGGACAGGCAGTACCTAGCGTATCGCCAGGTTTAGCGGCGGCTCACTTTAATAAAACCGTTTGCTTCTGTTTTACACAGCAAACACTCGAAGGTTATGAAAGTATGGATATGCCCATTCGATTTGTAGTCGATACGGACATATCTGAAAAAATCGAACAGATTACCTTATCCTACACATTTTTTAGTGTAGACAAGGGTTGAACAATTTTAAGCATTCAGGATATTAAAGAGAGATACTCCATGAGTACAGCAACCTCAAACGAAAATTATTACGTTCCACATGGCACCCATTGGCCAATTATTGGCTCAATTGGTTTAAGTACTACTGTGCTTGGTTTAGCCAATTATTTACATGGCGCCTGGAGTATGACTCCTATGCTAGTCGGTCTCGCCATTATTATTTTTATGATGTACGGCTGGTTTGGGCAAGTTGTTGATGAGTCACTTGCGGGTCTGTACAACGATCAGGTTGATCGTTCATTTCGTTGGGGAATGGCCTGGTTTATCTTTTCCGAAGTGATGTTTTTTGCAGCCTTTTTTGGTGCACTCTATTATGCACGAGCTTTTTCGATTCCGTGGCTTGATGGTGCATCCAATAATGATGCAACAGCCTGGTTGTTATGGCCTGATTTTGAAGCGGCCTGGCCATTATTGTCGGTTCCTTTGTCTGCGAAGTTTGATGAGGCTCATACAGCTATGGGTGCATGGGGATTACCGGCAATTAATACCGCCATCCTGTTGTTGTCGGGTGTTACCGTTACATTGGCCCATCACGCTCTCAAACGTCAGGATCGTGATTGGTTGGTATATTGGTTAGCGGCAACTGTCATACTTGGATTTATGTTTGTTGGGTTGCAAGCCTGGGAATATTCGCATGCTTACCAAGAGCTCAACCTTAGGATGGACTCAGGTATTTATGGAAGCACATTTTATATGTTAACCGGTTTCCACGGATTCCATGTCACGATGGGAGCCACTATGCTTCTGGTGATTATGATCCGTGCAGCAAAAGGTCATTTTACGCCTGAGAATCATTTTGCTTTTGAAGCTGTCGCCTGGTACTGGCACTTTGTTGACGTAGTTTGGCTGGGCTTATTTATATTCGTTTACTGGATCTAAATTTTTTAATCCGACAAAAAGAAAACGGCCCGATTAAGGGCCGTTTTTTTGTCTGATGGATTTTTTGAAAAATTACAAATTAGGCAGCGAATGCAGTCTTCATAACTTTAAACGCATTTTTCTCTATTTGACGAATGCGTTCTGCCGATACGCTATATTCATCTGCCAGTTCCTGTAAAGTGGCTTTCGGATCACTAAGCCAACGCCGGCTTACAATCTCTTTGCTACGATCATCAAGATCACCAAGTGCACCCATCAGCATTTGCTGGTTACGGCTACCGGTGTCATCTGATTCCAGCAGAAACTCGGGTGAAGGCGTCTGCGCAGTGAGAATATTTTCAGGGGCGAGGAAGCTGCTATCATCATCCTCATCGGAACTCATATCAAAACCGATGTCCTGTCCATTTAATCGCGTTTCCATTTCAATGACATTTTCCCGAGTGACACCCAGGGTTTCAGCGACGTGATCGATTTCTTCAGATTTAAACCAGCCGAGACGGGTTTTCTGGCTGCGTAATTTGAAGAATAATTTTCGTTGGGCCTTAGTCGTCGCGACCTTAACTATTTTCCAGTTTTTCAGAATAAATTCGTGAATTTCGGCCTTGATCCAATGTACGGCAAAAGATACAAGCCTAACCCCAACATTCGGGTCAAAACGTTTAACAGCCTTCATCAAACCAATGCTGCCTTCCTGAATTAGATCGCCGACTGCCAGACCATAGCCGCCATAGTTATTTGCGACTTTAATGACAAACCGTAAATGGGGAAGAATCAGTTTTTGTGCGGATTCAACGTTACCTGTTTCCTGAAGATCGGTTGCATAAGCAAATTCTTCTTCGGGTGTTAAAATAGGCACCGACCTGGCTGCCTGTATGTAGGCTTCCAGTGTTGATGTACCCATTATGACAGGCATCTTATGGTTGGTGATTGCTAGTTGATTGCTCATGTTTACCTCGCAAGTAGTTTTTAGCACTCGACTATGGTGAGTGCCAATATTAGAGCATGAATTGATTGAAGAGTTCAAGTGCTATGCCCATTTTTAGTGTAAAAAATGGACCTTTAAAGTCATTTTAAGTAAAAATAAGATTGTAGTATCAATCACTTAAATAGTTTAAATAAATTAGAATATAATAATATACTCCAAACCCATATTTAGAGATTGTGAGCGGTTCAACCTGTCGATTGTAAGCTGTTAAAAACGCTCAATGGTCATGTAGAGCAAATATGAACTGTTCAGAGGTGATTCCATTCGAAATACCGCAATCTTATAGGTCTTACGTAAGGAATCTGAAATCGGACCATAAATAATTGTCACAGTTCGCCTTGTATCGAAAATATAAACCATATGTCGGTATAATGAATTTTCACTCAACGAAATTTATGCACGCTTGTGATATCGAATTTCGATTTATATTTATTTTTTGGGGAAGAACAGCAATGGTCACATTTGTCATCTTATTAAATGTTGAAGGCTCTAAAGTAAATTCAATTGCGGAACAAATGGCTGGAATGCCGCAAATTTCCGAAGTTTTTTCTGTGACGGGTAATTATGATCTGATCGCAATCGTAAGAACTCGAACCAATGACGATGTTGCAGACCTGGTAAATACGGAGTTATCTAAACTTGATGGCATCATTAAAACTGACACACTATTAGCATTTAAGGCTTATTCGAGACATGACCTGGAGGCGATGTTTACTATTTAGTATGCGAATGAATAGCGATTAAATGATGCGAACTCAGGTAGCAATAATTGGTGCGGGACCTTCAGGATTGTTACTGAGTCAGTTGCTGCATCTTCAGGGTATCGAAAGTGTGGTCCTTGAGAGACAAAGCCGGGGCTATGTTTTATCGCGGATTCGAGCGGGTGTTCTCGAAGCGGGAACGGTCAAGCTACTCAGGCTTGCCGGTGTTGCCGATAGGCTGGATCGAGAAGGATTGATTCATCAGGGGATTACATTGTCAGCTTCAAATCGAAATTTTCGAATTGACTTCGAACAGTTGGTAGGCGGTCATGTTGTTGTGTATGGACAAACAGAAATAACACGAGACCTTTATCAAGCTCGGGATGCTTTGAATGGTCAGATTATTCATGAAGTTAACGACGTCACGATTCACCAGGCTAATACACACTCACCCCACGTTAGTTTTAAAGCGAATAGCAAAACTATCAAGTTGGACTGTGATTTCATTGCCGGGTGCGATGGCTTTCATGGGGTTGCTCGGGACGAGATGCCCTCACAATTGAAAAAGAGTTTCGAACGACAATACCCTTTCGGTTGGCTCGGTGTACTGTCAGCGACTCCTCCGGTAAGCCATGAGTTAATCTATGCCAACCATGTTAGAGGTTTCGCCCTCTGTTCAATGCGTAATGCTAATTTAAGTCGATACTATATTCAGGTGTCGAGTGAAGACTCGGTCGATAACTGGAGCGATCAATTGTTCTGGGATGAATTAAAGCGCAGGCTTCCAGAGTCAATTGCGGACCGCTTAGTCACCGGGCCTTCGATAGAAATGTCAATCGCCGCTTTGCGATCCTTCGTCGTAGAACCCATGTGCTGGGGAAGACTTTTTCTGTGTGGTGATGCGGCCCATATTGTTCCACCTACAGGTGCAAAAGGCCTGAACCTGGCAGCATCTGATGTGTATTATCTTTCTGAAGCCTTTAAACAGTATTATGCTGGGGGTTGTGAGCAGGGTATTCAAGACTATTCACAGAAGGCTTTATCGAGAGTCTGGAAGGCGGAACGATTTAGCTGGATGATGACACGCTTACTCCACCAATTTACCGACCAAACTTCTTTCGATAGCCGTATTCAGATGACGGAGTTTGACTATCTTGAAAATTCACAAGCTGCCCAGGCGAGTCTGGCTGAAAATTATATTGGATTACCTTATTAGGAGAATACCTTATGGATTTGTTTAGAATTGGCGACCAATTGATCCATTATCGCGTGGAGGGAGATCCGAACGGTTTCCCCGTCGTCTTTGCCAATTCATTAGGCACCGATTTTCGACTTTGGGATCAGTTAATTCCATTGTTGCCCAGCGGGCTTAGAATTTTACGTTTTGATAAGCGCGGACATGGTTTATCGAGCTGTCCGGATAGTGATTATAGTATCGATGATCTGGTTAATGATTGTGCGTCTTTAATGCGTTCTGAGGGGTTTGAGAAAAGTCTATTTATTGGTCTTTCTATTGGGGGGTTAATTGCTCAGGGATTGGCTGTGAAAGCGCCTGACCTGGTAAGAGCGATTGTTATATCTAATAGCGCTGCCAAAATTGGAACCTCGGAGATGTGGCAGGATCGAATTGGAGTGTTACAAGAGCACGGAATTGAAGCTCTTGCCGATAGTATTATGGAGCGATGGTTTTCGCGTCAATTTCATAAAAATCGATCCGATGAATTGAAGGGCTGGCGGTCTATGTTAACGAGAACCCCTTTACAGGGTTATATTGGCTGTAGCAAGGCCATTGCGCATTCTGATTTTCATCAAAGCACTGCGACTCTTACGCTACCGGCTATGGCAATTGCCGGCAGCGAAGATGGATCTACACCGCCGACCGTTGTCAAAGCCTGCGCTGATTTAATCGAAGGCTGCCATTATGTTGAAATTCAGGGAGCCGGGCATTTACCCTGTGTCGAACAACCGCAGGTTTATGCGAATCATCTCATTCAATTTATGGGGGATATTGATTTTGTCTAATCGATATGAAGACGGTTTAAAAGCTCGTCGTAAGATTTTGGGCGATGAACATGTCGATAGAGCTGAGCACAATACCAATAGCTTTGACGAGCCCTTCCAGACGTTTATTACTGAATCGGCCTGGGGTAGTTTATGGTCTCGCGATACCCTTCCACTGCGTGAAAGGTCAATGTTGACTATTGCATTACTTGCCGCCCTCGGCAATACCGAAGAAATTGCAATGCATATTCGAGCCACTGCAAATACTAGCACCAGTCCCGAGGATGTCATCGAAGCTTTACTCCATGTCGCCGTTTATGCGGGGGTTCCGAAGGCAAACCAGGCTATTAAAATTGCCAAAATAACCTATCAGGAAATGGGCATTGAGTTATGAGCAATGACCGCTCAAAAGTTTTTTTGCCCAGAAATAGGGCGCAGCATCCACCGGCCTTTGCTGAAGAGTACAAAAGCAGCAAACTCAGGTCTCCTCAACACCCGCTAATTTTACAATCTACGACCGTCACCGAAGAAAGTGGCCCTGTTTTTGGTTCCTCGTTTATTGGACCGAAAGATGACAACTTAATTGTTAATTATGCGAGTGGGGGTAAAACAGCGATAGGCCAACGAATATTGGTGCACGGTTATCTGAAGGACCAAAATGGTCGTGCAATACCTGAATCGTTGGTTGAAATCTGGCAGGCTAATGCCGGTGGTCGGTATCGGCATAAAAATGAACGCTACCTGGCTGAATTAGACCCTAACTTTGGTGGTTGCGGGCGATGTCTAACCGATCAATCCGGTTATTACCAATTCAAGTCAATATTGCCCGGAGCTTATCCCTGGCCAAATGGTCCTAACAGTTGGCGACCTGCCCACATTCATTTCTCGTTATTTGGTCACAGTTTTGCGCAAAGACTCATAACGCAAATGTACTTTGAAGGTGACCCTTTGATAGCCGATTGTCCAATCGTCAATGCGATACCCGATGCTGCCGCCATTCAATCTCTGGTGGCTCAGTTAGATCGAGAAGCAACCATTCCTATGGACAGCCTCGCCTACCGATTTGATATTACCCTTCGAGGTAGCAATCAAACTTATTTCGAAAACAGGCGGGAGGGATTGTGACTTCGTTAAAACCCGAACTAACTGAAGAGAGCCCTTCACAAACAGCTGGACCTTATGTGCATATAGGTTGTTGTCCTAATTTTATTGGTTTAGATCAGATATATGCGTCGGATGCAGGTAGTAAAATGATATCGGAGTCGACTCCTGGCCAGCTAATTACCATTACCGGACGTATTTTTGATGGCGCTGGAGACTTACTCAAAGACGGTCTCGTAGAGATTTGGCAGGCAGATTCTAGTGGGCAGTATTCGCAGGAGGTGATTGGGGAAATCGATGCACATTTTTGTGGTTGGGGGCGGTGTCCGACTGATCTCGAGACCGGGGAGTATCTTTTTGAAACGGTAAAACCAGGTTCCACTGCCAATGACAGCGGATTGATTCAGGCGCCGCATATTGATGTCTGGATTGTAGCCCGTGGTATCAATAGCGGATTATTAACCCGCCTGTATTTCCCTGATGAAGAAGAAGCCAATGATCTTGATGCCATTCTAAACGCTGTTCAACCGCATCACAGAATTGAAACGCTGATTGCCAAAAATGTGGCTGACAGCCATTACCAATTTGATATTTATTTACAGGGCGAGCGCGAAACGGTGTTTTTCGATTTATGACATTTTCTCTGTTTGAATCTTCAATTTATCGGGCGTTATTTTTTGATGCTGAAGTAGCTGCTTTATTTGAAGATTGCGCAGTCATTCAATCGATGATTAAGGTCGAATCAACCCTTGCAAAAGTACAGGGTGAGCTTGGAATTATCCCAAAAGAAAGCGCAGATGTTATTGTTAAAGTTTTGGCTGAACATCGAATTGAAGCGATATCATTGTCTGCTGCCACTGGACAAGATGGAGTACCGGTGCCGGCACTGATTGCCAATTTACGTAAAAGTCTACCCGAACCCCATCAGTCCTATCTTCACTGGGGTGCCACATCGCAAGATATAATGGATACCTCGTTGGTTCTGCGATTAGCTGATGTCTGTCAAATCCTGGAATCTCGAACTAAAACTTTGCTGGTTAAGCTTGCTAAGCTTGCCAGTCAGAATACGCATCAGCCAATCGCTGCCAGAACCCGATCGCAGATTGCTACACCGACCAGTTTTGGCGCAATAGTGGTGTCCTGGGGGGCGCCGATATTGGCTCACCTGCAAATGCTTGAATTTATAAAACCTCGGTTACTTAAAATTAGTCTGGCTGGTGCTGTCGGAAACTCTGCCGCATTCGGCCAACAATCTGAACGTTTACGAGAAGAAATGGCCAGCGCGCTAAATTTAAATAATGGCTGCGTGAGTTGGCATACTGATCGAACGGCCCTCGCTGAGTTTAGTAGCCTGATGACGAGGGTTTGTGCAAGCCTTGGGAAGTTAGCCGAAGACTGTATTCTAGCTAACCAATCTGAGGTGGCCGAACTGGGGTTTAGCCAAAGTGGCGCATCTTCCACTATGCCGCAAAAGGTTAATCCAGTGCTGGCTGAAACTATTGTCAGTCTGTTTAGGATTAGCCAGTCGTTAGACACTTTAATGAATAACGCCGTACTTCATCGGCAGCAACGTGATGGTTCGGCCTGGATGCAGGAATGGTTTGCGCTTCCTCAACTCGTTATGTCTACGGCCAAATCTATGCAACTCGCAACCGATTTACTCGATGTTATGGAAGTGAACCGGAAGAATATGCTTGATCGAGTGGATAAAGGATCTCAACTTGCCTATGCAGAAGCCGCTAGTTTTGAACTTAGTAGGGAGATGCCACGTGCAATTTCCCAAACTAAAATTAAGCAGCTTTGTTCAGAAGCGATTGCATCAGGAATTGCCTTATCTAGTCTGCTTGAAAAAGCTTATCCTCAGGTTGAGTGGACAACTGTTTTTTCTGCTAAAGGTCAGATGGGTGACTCTCTTGTTCAGGTCAATGATTTTGTGACCAGAGTGAATGCTCTAAGCTAGTGAGCCTCTGATCAAGTTTGGCGTCGTATTTGTAAAGCACAGAATAAACCAACCCCGGTCATTAACAAAACAATCAGATTCGCATAGTTCCAGCTTGAATTGAACTCGACGATTGAACTGACCATTAATGGCCCAATCGTTTGCCCGATACCAGCGCCCTGTAACATCAGTCCGGCCATTAACGCCATTTGTGCAGGACTTACAGAAAACCGTGCAGCCAGTACAAAGGCCGTTCCTGGAAAAATGCCACCAAATGCTGAAAATAGAAACCCTGCAGACACTTTAATGATGGGGTCTGAAAATGTGGCAAATACCAGAGAAGCACAAATCAGCATGGCGATAAACGAAAGGGTGAGTAATTTCCATGGGTTTGCGCCACGCCCAATTAACCAGCCAGCTGATAAATTACCAATAATATTTCCAATGACAACAAAGGCCCCGAAATGCGCGGCATTGCCGATAGCGACGCCGTAATCTGAAATTAAAATTGTCGGTAGAAAGGATGTTAACGACTGATAAAGACTTGAATAACAAACAAAGCCAGCGACCACATAAAGAGGGCCAGGTTTAAGGATAGTCCGGATCAGCTCGCGACTATTTTGTTGTGGTCCGGAAGTTTTCGGTGTGTGCCGGAAGGTTGCATAAAGTATCACTGTCCACAACAGCATAAATATTCCAATGTCATTCCATAATCCGCGCCAGCTATGCCATTCGAGGAGCCATGGCGTTACCAACATGGAAAGCCCTATACCTGTTGGCATGAAAGCGCCCCACAGTCCCATTACCAGGGGTCGGTCTGCATCGGTTGCTGATCGGCTAATTAATGATGGAAAGGACACTATCGCTAAAATGAAACCGAAGCCTTCAATTAGGCGGGACAATAACAAAATGAAAATATCGGGGGCAATGGAACCATAAAACGAACCGCAAGCTGAAATCATGAGGCCTGTGATTGCCGTATTGACATGCCCAACGCGATCAGCCAACAGTCCAAATCCAGCCCCGGCAAAAGCGGCAATCAGGCTGAACAATGATAATACCAGCCCTGCTTCTATTAGGCTGAGGGCGAGATCGTTGATAATTAAAGTCAGCGACGCGATGGTTTTACCAATTTGAAAGGCAGCGATACAACCAGATAAAAAGGCGATCCAGACTTTGAACCAGAGCGTTTTTTTCATTCAAAATCCTTTTGGATCAGGGACTAGACAGGTTTGGATTAGATGATAGAAAACAAAGTTAAACCTCTAACCAGGGATGGGTATTTTACGTCAGGCGGGATATCAAACGCCAGCGAGTTTCTTACTTTCACTTGCCACTGATCAGGTAAAACAGCATTACTAATAATGAATGGACTATTGCTGTTTAGGGATTAATCCGGCTTAGAGCATGAAAAGGAAATGATTCGAGGAAAATTACGGTGTAATATAAACTGGCGTTGATTAATGAAGTTCTGACTCAGGTCTTAGTCTGATTTTTGAGAAGCGTCTAATAACAGGATGGCTTTAGCCGTCGATACCAAATAAAAACTAGAGGAGCATAATATGTTATCAAAAATAATAAAAACTGCATTGATCGCAGGTGCAGTTAGTGTGGCCGGAATGGCACAGGCCGATTCGGTGAAAATCGGTTTCGTTACGACTCTGACCACGCCGGCCGGTGTCATCGGTGCCGATATGAAAAACTCAGTCGAAATTGCGCTCGATCATATTAACCATAAAATGGGTAATCTCGATGTTGTGCTGATTATGGAAGATGATGGTTTCAAACCTGATATTGGCAAGCAAAAAACCGACAAACTGGTTAAACAGGACGATGTTGATTTTGTTGCCGGATATATCTGGTCACATGTTCTTTTAGCCTCTATAAAGTCAGTTACTGATGCTGATAAATTTTTGATTAGCTCAAATGCCGGTCCTTCTCAAATTGCTGGTAAGCGTTGCCACAAAAATTTCTTTTCAACCTCATGGCAAAATGATCAAACACCAATGGCGCTGGGAGAGTATCTCAATCAGGAAGGTGTTAAATCACTGTATATCATGGCTCCGAATTATGCCGCAGGCAAAGACATGGCAGCGGGTGTTGAAAATGTCTTCAAGGGTAAAGTTCTAGGAAAGGATTTAACCAAATGGGGCGCCGATGCACAGCTCGACTTCTCCGCCGAGCTTGCCAAAGCTAAGGCATCCGGAGCAGAAGCCCTGTATGTTTTTTATCCAGGAAAAGCCGGCGGTGCTTTTATCAAGCAATATCAACAAGCCGGATTGCAGGATAAAATGCCACTTTATACAGCATTTACCGTCGATTCGATCTCACTGCCTAAACTTCAACAAGCAGGATTAGACGGTGTTTTGGGTAGCAAAATGACTCAGGAATGGTCACCTGATATGGATAACGCTGCCAACAAAAAATTTGTAGCTGAATATCTCAAACGTCATGGCAAGTATCCCGCTTTCTATGGTGCACAGGCTTATGATTCGATCATGCTCATTAAAAGTGCCGTTGAAGCAGTCGGCGGAAACCTGGAAGATAAAGACGCAATTCGTGCCGCCCTGAAAGCTGCAGATTTTGATTCCGTTCGTGGTCGATATACCTATGGTAATAACCATATGCCAATTCAAAATTTTTATCTTCGTGAAGTGGTTGAAGATTCAGAAGGACGATGGACCACCAAAATCGTTAAAACTGTTTATGAGAATCATCAGGACCCTCACGCTTATAAATGCAAGATGTGACTATTTAGTCCTCGGACAATGAATAGCCCGATTTCAGCCGTGTTGAAATCGGGCTTTTTTTTGATCAAAATTCAACTTAAATCAACCGCGATAAATTTGATGCAAAAATTAACCAAGCAGACCCTCGATAACATTCGGGATCAGTTAGCCAGCTTCGCCTGGAGTGATGAAGAGTTGAACGAACTTGCTGATCCCAAACTGGGCATTATTACCGGTTTCCAGGACCTTCTCGAAGATCTTGATCAATTACGCCATGTCGATTTGAAGGATATTCCACCGGCTGGCCCAGTGACTTCTACAGGTAAAGGTTAATGAATGACAGCAATCTGGCTTTCCTGACCCTCAGTGATTTAGCTGAAATGCGGAAGCAGCAAAAAATATCAGCCCTCGAAATAACACAGTTTTATCTCCATCAAATTGAGCGATACCAATCTGATAGCTATGCCTTTATTTCGATCTATCGCGAACAGGCAGAAAATCAAGCCAAAGACATTGATTCTGGCTCCGCTAGTTCAAGTCCTTTAAGTGGTTTACCCTACTCAGTTAAAGATTTGATCGATGTCGGTAATGAAATTACGACAGCGGGATCATCCGTTCTTGATGATAATCGAGCCGACCAGGATGCCTGGGTTGTCTCAAAAATGCGACAGGCCGGTGCGATTTGTTGTGGTAAAAATAACTTACATGAATTTGCCTATGGTGCAACTGGCGAAAACCTCCTGTACGGAACGGCACGAAATCCCTACGACGCCCGTCGACTTGCAGGGGGTTCGAGCAGTGGATCTGCGGCAGCAGTGGGTTGGGGAATGGTCCCCGCTGCTTTTGGTACTGATACGGGTGGCTCTGTGCGCGGGCCCGCTGCCCTGTGCGGCCTGGTTGGCTTTAAGCCGACACTAGGGCGGATTAGTACCGCGGGAGTATTGCCGTATTGCTGGACGCTTGATCATGTCGGAACGATAACTCGAAGTGTGCGTGATGCAGCGCTATTACTCGAAACCGTTGCCGGTCATGATCCGACAGATCCTTCGAGTAGCCAGGTTCCCTGCAGTGATTACTCAATTTCACTACCAATGTCGTTGAAAGGTATTCGGATTGGGCTAGCTAAACGATTTTTCTTCGAGAGAGTAGACCCGGAAATTCAATCGGCCACGCAATCGGTTATTGATTATTTAAAGACACAGGGAGTTGTATTTGTTGAGGTTGAATTGCCCGATCTTGAATATGCTCGAACTGTGTCGCTTAGCGTTCAAATGCCGGAAGCATTGAGTTTCCACATGCGATATCTCGAAGATCGAGCCGATCGTTATAGTCTTGATTTCCGTGCGGGCCTTGCCCTGGGTCAGAATATATTGGCAGAACATTATATCCGGGCCAGTCGGATGATTAGTTTTTATCGTCAGCAAATGGGCGCTATTTTTAATCGGGTCGACTTCCTGATTACCCCGGGAGCCCCTATTATCGCACCCAAAGTCGGCACTGTGGCAATTACTGAATTTGGCCAAAAAGAAGCTTTAGGCAATGCTATTACCCGTTTCACTTCATTTTTTAATATGACTGGAAATCCAGCCATTACTTTACCGAGCGGATTGCACAGTTCGGGATTACCTATGTCGGTACAAATTATCGGTAATAATTTTGAGGAAAGTGCCGTTTTAAATCTCGCTCATGCAGTTAGTGAAGTGGGAAAATTTCAAATTGAACCACCTCAGACCCCGGGTGTCCTACCGTGTAATTGATCGGGTTGGAAAAGCACAATGCACAGATTCTTCATTATTAGTTGCTCGATTGCTGCTGCGGCTCTTTCGAGCTGTTCGTCAGTGCATGTGTCACCCGAGATCGGGCTCATATCGGATGAACAGGTGTTTCTGGATGTCTCTATCCGGGATATTCGAAATGGTGGTAAAGCTATTTTCCAGAATGGCGAAATTATTCAAAAGAAACAGCTGGATACCTGGCAGGGATATTGTGAACTCTATTTTTACAATTCTAACGAAACGGTCGACTATAAAACCCTGATTGATCCCGGTTATTTTGAAATCAGTCGAGTTAACACCGAATTTGAAAGTGTTGCAGTGGATCTATCATTGATATTTCTTGCTTCACTTGATCAACCGGACATTGACCTCCCGAGCTATGTTCTGTACCAAACACAGTTATGGTTGAAATCTGCCGACCAACCGGATGTTCAATCTTTGTCCTGTTTTCAAAAGTCTTCGATCAAAGGTGATCATATGCCCAATCGACATCAAATCACCAGAATCATGGGCCAACTTTTAAGGTTTTAATCGCTTTTTAATGGACAAAGTGGATATGTCGCGGCTAAGCCCCTGATAGTAGTATTATGTTGCCATTCGGCGTAAATAGTGAGGAGGAGTCTGAAAATGAAATTATTATTAAAACTGTTGGTCCCGATTCTTATGCTATCGGTAGTTTTCTCAGCATCGGTATCCGCGGATAATGGGTATGCCAAACAAAAGGTGGTTTACCATATCAATGGGGATAACCCTAAACACAATGCAGGCGCACTTCGAAATATTCAAAATCATATCAACGCGGTTGGTGCCGACAATCTAGATTTGAAAGTTGTGCTTCACGGCAATGGATTGGCATTACTGCTAGATCCTGACTCTCTGGCTAAACTGGTGAAGTTCAAAAGCGCCAATGGTACTGAAGAGATGACAGCAAAGGTTAGCAATCTCAAAGATCAAGGCGTCAACTTTCATGTCTGTGCGAACACTATTCGGGGGAGAAAGGTTAGTTACGAAGATGATTTATTCGACGTTGAAAAGAAAGATATTGTGCCGAGTGGTGTTGCGGAACTGGCGAAATTACAGGCGCTGGGTTACACCTATATCAAGCCTTAACTAAATTCATTGGGTTTGGATTAAAGTTAATACTCACCGAGGTCAGCAAGGATCTCGGTGAATATCATTTCCACCGTCACCTTTCAAGTTAGAAGGGGCGGATACTCCTATAAAGTATTAAGCGCTTCGCTCTGGCGTTTGATACTAACCAGCGTCTCGATTCGGCTCAGAAGATCTTCTTCGCTTACAGGCTTTGTTATAAAGTCATTGGTACCCGCGCCAAATATGCCGGTGAAATCAGTGCGTTCATCATCAACCGGTTCCATTGTCATTAACAGGATTGGTAATGCGAGGTAATCAAGACCGATATCGTTTCGGACGGTCTGGATGAGTTCAAAACCAGTTAATTCACTCGAGAGCATGATGTCGGTAATCATGACATCGAAACTGGTTTTAAAGTCAGGCGTTAAATCGTTGCGTAGATCTTCGAGTGCCACTTGTGCGTCTTTGTAATGGACAAAACCTATTCCATTTTTAGAGAAAATTGAACTCGTGATTGCCGTAGACGTGGCACTTTTATCAACGTATAAAATTTTAATCGGAATATCGGAATCTTTCCCGAGGAAATTCAGGATAAAGTTAACCAGAGATTTATGACCTTCGGCTTTATCAAAGTAGGCCGTAACTGCCGTGTTTTCTTCATCATCGGCCCCCATAATACGGTTATCGGTATCACCCGAAACCACGAAAATAGCAGTATCACGGTTTTTCGGCGTTTTACGAATTTCGCGGATCAAGTCATAGCCATCAATATCAGGCAGGGACATACCTGTCGTTATAATTTCGAATTCGAAACGTTTGGTTGCAGTGAGTGCCTCTTTGCCATTAGAGCAGGCAATGATGTCGAGATCGGGCATTTGTGCCGATACTGCTCTAAATAATATGGTTCGAGCCGAATCGGATGAATCGATAATTAGTAAGCGTCGTTTTTTAATCATAATTCAGGTTGGTTCAATTTGATTCAAATGCCTGGCAACTGCGATCCAGGAGCCCGCTAACCCAAGTAGGGTACTCGATGTCACCAGAATGATGAAATCGGGAATCGAGAAAGTAGAAACTTCAAAAGCAACTTGATAGGTAAGATTTAGGCGACTGAGCGGGCCTGAGACTGCGAGGTAACCTAATTCAACGATTAGCCAGCACATGATACCGCCTAACAAGCCGTACCAGACACCACCGTATAAGAAAGGGCGTCTAATAAATGCGTCGGTCGCACCGATTAATTTGGTAACAACAATTTCCTGATATCGATTTTGTATATCAAGTCGAATCGTATTTCCAATAACCAGCAATACTGCACAGGAAAATAATAAGGTGATAATAATAACGGTCCGCTTGGCTATATCGATAATGGCAAAAAGTCGCTCGAGCCATTCTGTATCCAGTTTTGCGAGTTTTATCTCGGGTAATAATTGTAGTTGATTTAAAAGATTTTTAACTTCAAAAGGCTCAGCATTTTCATCGGGTTCTAGAATGATGGTATGCGGAAGGGGATTTGCCGCTAATGTATCAATACTGTTACCAAAACCGGATGATTCCCGAAATTGGCTTAAGGCTTCATCTCGGTAAATGAGCTGACTGTTCTTAACTTTATCGGTCGCTCTAATTTGCTTTAATACAGTATCGGCCTCTTGATTGGAAAGCGAGAGGTCAAGGTACAGAGAAATTTGAGTTGTTGATCTGAAGTCAGCAGCCAGATGATTAATGTTTTTCAGGAATATATAAAATCCAGTCGGTAGAGATAGTGTTATTCCTATTACGGCAACTGTCATTAACGTTGTTGCCAGTGCACTACGTATTTTATCCAGACTGAACAAAAGCGACTTTACATGATGACCAACCCAGGCACCGAGCTGATTGCTAGCGGCGGGCGTTGCGTTCTTTACATTGCGGGCCATGAATTAAATCGCTTCTGCTGGATCTTGCAAATCGTTATGGATGAGCTTCCCACGGTTAAGTGTCATCGTCGGTTTTTGCAATTCATCGATCAAAGTTTGATCGTGACTAGCAATCATTACGGTCACTCCTACCTGATGAAAGTCGAGGAAAATTTGCATGATTTCCCTCGACAACACGGGGTCAAGATTACCGGTCGGTTCATCGGCCAATAAAACCATTGGCTTGTGAACAACCGCTCGAGCAATACCAACACGCTGTTGCTCGCCACCGGATAAAGTGATCGGCAAGGTTTTTTCTTTACTCAATAATCCGACTTTGTCGAGCGCTGCGCGCGTTCGCCGCGCAATTTCCTGGTGACGATAGCCCTGGATTATCAGAGGCATCGCGACATTGTCAAAAACCGTTCGATCAAACAACAATTGATGATCCTGAAAAATGATTCCAATATTACGTCGAATATAGGGAATGCGTCCTCGACCGACATTGCGTAAATTAACCCGATTTAGCAGTGCCTGACCACGTGTTGGCTTTTCAATCAGCGCGATTATTTTTAGTAATGTACTTTTGCCCGCCCCGGAATGACCTGTGATATAAACCATCTCGCCCCGGTCAAGCCGGAACGAGACGTTATTAAGCGCTTCATAGCCGCTCGGGAATCGTTTGGTGACGTTGTGAAACTCAATCATTATTGACTGCTTTCGGACGGCACGGTCAGGAGTGCGTCGACGAATTCTTCGCAGTCAAATTCGCGTAAATCTTCGACTGTTTCACCGACGCCAATAAATCTAACCGGTAGTTTAAGTTGTTCGGCGACGCTGAAAATCATGCCGCCGCGTGCCGTACCATCGAGTTTGGTTATTATGATTCCGCTGACACCAATTTTGTCGCGAAACTGTGTTGCCTGGGCCATGGCATTCTGACCTGTACCAGCATCCAGAACGAGGATAGTTTCGTGTGGCGATTCAGGATCGATTTTACTCATGACGCGCTTAATTTTTTCCAGTTCTTCCATGAGATTGCTTTGAGTGTGCAAACGGCCTGCAGTATCTGCGATGAGGACATCAATATTCCGCGATTTTGCAGATTGCAGTGCATCAAAAATCACCGATGCCGAATCAGCACCCTGGCCCTGACTGATAACGGGTACGTCGAGGCGTTGCCCCCAGGTTTGCAGTTGCTCTACAGCTGCTGCACGGAAAGTATCGCCCGCTGCGAGCATGACGCGTTTACCCTGTTGTTTGTATTTTTGAGCCAGTTTTCCAACCGTAGTTGTTTTACCTGCACCGTTGATTCCGACCATTAAAATGACAAACGGACTGTTGGATTCATTGATGACCAGTGGCACCGCCGATGGTTCAAGTATCGAAATCATCGATGATTTGAGAGCATCAGTAAGGCTCTCACCATCTTTCAGGGCCTGGCGATCGAGGTTCGTGGTCAGGGTAGAAATAATTCGCCCGGTTGCTTGTAGGCCGACATCCGACATTAACAACTGTTCTTCGAGTTGTTCGAGTAAGTCATCATCGATTTTTTTCTTACCGAGGAAAATATCGGCCAATCCGGATGATAATTGCGTTCGGGTTTTTGTAAGACGATCACGCAGCGATGCAAATAGCCCGGTTTTAACGGGGTTGGTTTTTTTGTCAGTCGGTGGGCTTTTTTTGAAGCCAAACATCGCTTTTCCTGCTCCTTAAAATTCAGGCACAATATGCTAACAGAAAGCATCCGCTTCTGTGTAATCTCAATCGGAAAATCCTGTTTGAATATTCACATTCTATTTGTGTTAACGGCTTTACTTTTAACGGGCCAATCAATCGCCGCAGTTCTCGAAACTCAACTACCAAATGGCTTGACGCTCATCGTGCGTGAAGATCATCGAGCGCCAGTCATCGTCACCCAACTCTGGTATCGAGTGGGATCGAGTTACGAACAAACCGGCCGCACTGGTCTATCGCATGCACTTGAACATATGATGTTTCAGGGCACAGAAAATGTTCCTCGTGGGGTTTATTCTCGCACCATTGCCGAGTTAGGGGGGGATGACAATGCTTTTACGGCTCGACACTACACGGCTTACTACAGTCGATTGGGCAAAGAACATTTGAAACAGATACTCGAATTCGAAGCTGATCGGATGACCGGACTGGTCATAGATGACGAAAATTTTCTGCGCGAGATGGAAGTTATTCGAGAAGAACGTCGGTCAAGAATTGACGGTAGCGTCCACGGACGTTTTTTTGAACAGTTTCAACGTCATGTTTATAGTGATCCGAGAATGCAAAACCCACCGATTGGCTGGGAAGCTGATCTCAATCAATTGACGTCGGACGATGCCAGAAACTGGTATCGACGTTGGTATCATCCTGAAAACAGTATTTTGGTGATTAACGGCGATGTTGACCTGATCGATACACTTGGGCTGGTTGAAGACTATTTCGCATCAATACCGTCTGCTGAACCGATGGAACAATTGCCGGTAGGACCTGCCCTTGTGCCATTGGCGGAATTTGAATGGGCAGGTAAGACCGAATTGCCTTACCTCATTCTTGCCTACCGTACACCGGTTATAGCCGGTTTGGAGAATCCACAGGATGCCGTTGCACTTGACCTTTTGTCAGTCATTCTGGGAGGAGGCAATAGTTCCCGACTTACAAATAAACTGGTGAGAGGCCAGGAAATCGCCCTTTCAGCCTCGGCAGGATACGACCCTTTCGAGCGTTTACAGGGTCTGTTTGTTGTGGCGGCTAATCCACCCGATAAAATTCAGATGTCTGGACTGGAAGCTGCACTTATATCTGAAGTTGATATTCTAAAAATCGAACCCGTTGCTGCTTCCGAACTGCAGCGGGTTAAAACCCGTATAATTGCGAACTATGTTTATAGCCAGGACTCGATGTTTGGAGTCGCTTCTCAGATGGGCCAACTAGAAAGCATTGGTATTGACTGGCGTATGGCCGAACGCTATACCGAAATGGTTAAAAAAATAACGCCGGATGACCTCAAGCGGGTAGCCAATCAGTATTTGATTGAAAAAAACCTGACGATTGGGCGACTGTTGCCGGAGACAGAGGAATGAACTGGAATTTCTGGATTCGGCTACTTCAGGCCGCTTTTGTTGCCTGTGTTAGTACCCATGCCCAATCGGTTGAGGTTGAACGTTGGACGACTTCAAATGGAATGATGGTATTTTTTAATCAAAGCAAAGCTCTGCCATTGGTAGACTTTCAGCTGAGTTTCCGTGCGGGGAGTGCCTATGACGGTGAGTTACCAGGGCTTGCGGGTCTTACCAATGCACTCCTGATCGATGGTTACAAAAACATAAATGCTCAGCAAGTTGCCGTCAATATTGAAAGTCTCGGTGCTAGAATTGGCTACGGTACCAGTCGAGATCGTGCCTGGATGAGTCTGAGAAGTTTGAGTTATAGCGATCATCTTGAACCTGCTGTTAAGCTATTTGCGAACATTGTTAGTGAGCCAGCATTTCCTGAAGACGCGTTGGAACGCGACCGTAAAAATTTATTATCGGGCTTGAAAGAGCGCCTCAATCAACCCTCTGCACTAGCCGATTATGAATTTAATCGAGCGCTGTATAAAGGGCACCCCTATCAATACGGTTCCTCGGGTCATGAGTTGTCAGTTGAAAAAATCAGTCGGAATGATTTGTTATTCTTTCATCGAAGACTTTATGTTTCGGCCAACGCGAATTTGGCGATTAGTGGTGATCTCAGTCTGTCAGAGGCAAAAATATATGCTGAATTGATCGCCAAACCATTAAATCGTGGTGAACGATCGAATCCAGTTCCACCGGTAAGCCCAACACTGGCCCAAACGGATCATTACTCGTTCGAATCGAAACAAACTCATATCAGAATTGGTTTGCCGGTGCTACGACGGGATAATCCCGATTACTACGCATTAAAATTAGGTAATCAGATATTAGGTGGGTCAGCCCAAAGTTGGTTGATGCAATCCTTGCGGGAAGAGCAGGGTTTGACCTATGGTGTTTACAGCCACTTTTCAGCTTATGAATCGCGAGGCCCGTTCCAGATTAGCCTGCAAACCCAGAATGAAAATGTTGATAGAGTGCTTGCTAGCCTGAAATTATTGATGACTAAATTTATCGAGAATGGACCGAGTGAAGTTGAGCTCGAAGCCGCAAAAAAGAATCTAACTGGAAGCCTCGCATTGAGTCAGGACAGTAATCGGAAAATTAACAGCCAACTGGCGTTTATAGGTTTCTATGATCTTGAGCTTAATTATCTAGAGGTGTATAAAAATAAAATCCGCAGCATAGACGTCGAAGAAATTAGATCTGCCTTTCGTCAATACCTGAAAATGGATCACCTCCTGACGGTCACTGTAGGATCGGATTTAGAGTAGGTTGAAAATGGCCCGACAACAAAATCAGGTTCGGATAATTGGAGGTCGTCTGCGAAGCCGGAAGCTTTCGGTCCCTGATTTGTCAGGTTTACGTCCAACCCCGGACCGCATTCGGGAAACACTGTTTAACTGGCTAAATTCGATTTCTGCCCAATCGAATGTGCTGGATTGTTTTGCAGGTAGCGGAGCATTAGGTATCGAAGCCGCTTCCCGTGGGACTAAAAACGTAGTTTTGGTCGAAAAAGATCGAACAGCTGCAATCAATTTAAAAATGCAGATCGATACTTTAGAATCTAATCTTGCCGAAGTAATCAATGACGATATCCTTGTCTATCTTGAAAACTGTAGTCGAGTCTTTGATATTGTGTTTGTCGATCCGCCCTACCGGTTGCCTGAGTTACGGGATCAGGTGTTAAATAAACTCATCGAACGTTCACTGATAAATGAAGATAGTTTGATTTATCTGGAATGGCCCACACATGATTCTACTTACACACTCCCCGATCAGTTTGTCTGGATTAAACGAAAACGAGCAGGGCAGGTTGAATATGGTATAGCGCAAGTGGTTCGAAATCGTTAAACTTCCGGGCTCTTTATCTCTTTGAATAGCTTTGTTTATCGGCAGGATTTATGTCAAGAATTGCAATTTATCCGGGTACCTTCGATCCTGTTACCCGCGGTCATATCGACATATGCCACCGCGCTTTGAAAATGTTTGACGGTATTGTTATAGGTGTAGCCGATAGTAATGCCAAGCAGCCTTTTTTTGATATTAACGAGCGCAGGCAAATGCTCGAAGAAGTTTTTGCCGACGAGGATCGCATTACGATCAGGCCATTCTCTGGATTGCTAATTGATTTCGCCCGGGAATGTAATGCTGAAGTTATCGTGCGGGGTCTTCGAGCCATCTCGGATTTTGAATATGAGGTCCAGCTTGCTGGAATGAATCGCTCACTGGCAAATGAAATCGAAACAGTCTTTCTGACGGCGGCATTGCAATATGCCTTCGTATCATCCAGTTTGGTGAGAGAAATTGCCAGAATGGGTGGCGATGTATCGGAGTTTTTGCATCCTTCTGTATTGAAAAAATTAACCGATAAATTAAATAATTAACTGCGCTGAAAAGCAGAATTGGGACAAGTTTTATGGCCTTATTGATTACTGATGAATGTATTAACTGCGACGTCTGTGAACCAGAGTGTCCAAATGATGCAATTTATCCCGGTGAAGAAATTTACGAGATAAACCCTGACCTGTGCACTGAATGTGTCGGACATTTCGAGACATCACAGTGTGTCGAAGTCTGTCCGGTCGATTGTATTCCACTCGACCCCAATCGCCCTGAAACTCAAGATCAGTTATTAAAAAAGTATCACCAGTTAACCGGGAACTAAGCATGAATAAGTTATCGTCTAAAAATAGAAAGCCTCATTTGTATGGGGCTTTTTTGTCATTGGTTGTTCTATTCAACAATGTAGGCGCGGCCGAATTTGCCGTTTCGGCAGCCCATCCGCTGGCTAGTCGAGCAGGTATTGAGGTTTTATTAAATGGCGGTAATGCCTTTGATGCTGCTATAGCGATTACCTCAACACTGGCAGTGGTCGAACCTTATTCCTCTGGTATAGGTGGTGGCGGTTTTTACCTGTTACATCAGGCTGAAAACAATCATCAGGTGATGCTCGATGCCCGCGAGCGAGCACCTTTACTGGCAGGTAGAGACTTCTATATTGATAGCAAAGGCGAAGTTAATAGTGACTGGTCACGCAATGGTGCGAAATCGGCGGGTATTCCAGGCATACCGGCTGCTCTCGACTACCTGCAAAAAAATTACGGACGTTTGCCGCTGGAAAAAACCATGTCTCGCGCGATTCAATATGCTGAAGAAGGTTTTGAAGTTGAACGAATATATAAGCGAATGGCTGAGTTCCGACAGGATGTTATTAGACGTTTTCCCGATTCGCGCGAAATTCTTCTCGTCAATGATCAGGTACCGGAACTGGGTACATTGATTGTACAGAAAGATCTGGCGAAAACACTCAAGCTTATAGCTGATAAGGGCCGGAGTGGATTTTATCAGGGTGAAGTCGCCGATAAACTGGTCGCCAGTGTTCGAAAGCATGATGGCATCTGGAGTCATCAGGACTTGCAGCAATATCAGGTTATAGAGAGAGAACCCGTTCGATTTACCTATCGTGGTGCAGAGATCACTGCGGCAAGTCTGCCATCATCCGGTGGGATTGTATTAGCCAGCATATTCAATATGCTCGATCAGCTCGATTATGAGCATGCCGACGAACTTCAAAAGCATCATATTTTGACCGAGGCGATGCGACGTGCCTATCGTGATCGCGCTCAGTATCTCGGTGATTCAGATTATTATGAAGTACCTGTAAATCGACTGATCAATTCGGAACACGCGACAGGACTGCTTGAAAATTACTCTGCAAACAAAGCTACAGACAGTAACTCATTGGGATCGATTATTGATACTAATGCGAGTACCGATACCACGCATTTCTCCGTAGTCGATTCGGAAGGAAACCGGGTTTCTGCAACGTTATCGATAAACTGGCCATTTGGATCCTGCTTAATTGCAGAGGGAACTGGTGTTTTATTGAATGATGAAATGGATGATTTTTCAGCCAGACCCGGAGTCCCTAATGCTTATGGATTACTGGGGAGCGAGGCAAACTCTATCGCTCCCGGTAAACGCATGCTGTCGAGTATGACGCCTGCTTTTGTCGAAGAGGGTGATCGTGTCCTGGTGTCCGGTACGCCCGGCGGAAGCCGAATTATTACCATGCAATTACTCGGAATTCTGGAGTTTCTGGAAGGTAAAGATGTAACAGCGATTGTATCGCGCCCGCGCTTCCATCATCAGTTTTATCCGGATCATATTTACCACGAAGACAATGCGTTATCTGATGAATTGAAGCAACACTTAACCGAGAAAGGACATATATTAAAATTGTCTTCTCGTCGATATGGAAATATGCAGGCGGTGATTATCAATAAAAAAGGTGGACAACTCGATGCAGCCTCAGATCCACGCGGGTTAGGGTCATCTATTATTGTGCATGAATGATTCGATAGTCTGGCCGCAACGATTCATTATAAATTTTCATCTAGATGAAGAACTGGACTGGGTGGCTGATTTAAATTGTGGGCATGCTCGACATGTAAGGCATGACCCGCCCTGGCAGAATCGGGCCTGGGTTGCACATTTGCTAACCCGCCGTCGCTGTATTGGCGAACCCATGGCTTGCAAGAAATGCCATGACTAAAAAACGCCTGGGAACCTAAACTAGTGACGGTAAGACGATTCATTCAGTGCGATGTCTTTAGTCCTGAGCCTGCTCGGGGAAATGCTTTAGCCGTTGTGATTGATGGGGATGGGCTCGACGTTGATACTATGCAACGCTTTGCAGCCTGGACCAATCTGGCGGAAACAACCTTTATATTGTTACCAACCGATCCGCAAGCGGATTATTGTTTGAAAATATTTTCGCCAACGCGAGAAATGTTATTTGCCGGACACCCAACCCTGGGTAGTTGTGCTGCCTGGTTGCAGGGGGGCGGTAAGCCACGTCATTCAACCACAGTCATTCAGCAGTGTGGAGTCGGTAATGTTGAGATTGATATTGGACAGCCGAACTTGCTGGCATTTACCGCTCCGCCCACTAAAATTCGGCCGATCGATCCGAGAAATCTGACATCTATCTCAAAACGATTGAATATTGATAGCAACCTTGTGGTCAATACGGCAGAACTCGAAAATGGCCCGGTTTGGCAATTAATCGAATTGGCCAATGCCGAAGCAATCCTGGCCCTCGATTCATCAAAAGTTCGTTGGCCCGAATTTAAAGCGATAGGCGTAATCGGAAAACAAAACGACATTCCAGGTATCGACTATGAAGTGCGCATGCTAGCCCCGTCGAGTGGAATGAGTGAAGATCCGATTAC
>JBLIOG010000023.1:0-27520 GCA_047639625.1 Gammaproteobacteria bacterium | reverse complement strand
GAATTTGATTCCCAGAGGATCTGATCATTGTCGATCAATACAGGAATACGCCGATGCGGATTGAGTTCGACAAAATGCGCTTGATCCAAATCACCCTCATTACTGCCAACCTCACGATGCTGATATTTAATGCTCAATTCTTCCACAGTCCAGATTACTTTCTGAACATTGTAGGCATTGCGTCGACCCCATAGTTCAATCATGTTGGTACTCAGGCATAGGGGAGTTCCTGTCCGAGACCGAGCGTTTCAGCTTTTTCAAGCATCGCGAGACCGAGTGCTATATCAGAAGTTGATAGCCCACGATGCCAAAACAGGCAGGTTTCATCATCAGACTCACGTCCAGGTAGCTTATTGGCGCAGATACTGCCGAGTTCGCCATGAATTGATTCACGGGTTACCTTGCCTGAATCGACGTGCCGACGCAGGCAGCCGAATGGCCCAATCAAACATTGGCCCCAGTCATCGACAACAATTTTATCCATTCGGTCAGTGATATCGTCCTCAACAGTGCTCATCGTACCGTAGGGCACAACCAGCGCACCCGGACGAATCCAGTCAGATTTAAAAATAGCTTGAGGTGCTGTCAAGCGAGAAGCTTCGACCAGAATATCGGCACCATCGAGACAATCTTGCCAGTTGTCGGTGACGATTATTTTCTTGCCGAGATCCTTTTCAAGTTTGGCTCCAAATGCCTTCCGACTTTCATGCCGTCGTGAATGAACCCTGATTTCATCAAAGTCAAAAAGATGATCGAGCAGGCGGACATTCCAGTAGGCCGTCCCACGAGCACCGATATGCCCCAGAATTTTTGGTTTTGAGGGCGCGAGGTACTTTGCGCCAATCGCCGTGATTGCACCGGTTCGCATTTCTGTAATACCGGTGGCATCCAGAATGGCCTTAGGTTGACCCGTTTTACCGTCCATCAAATTAAGTAAGCCAAATTCAGAAGGGAGTCCCTGTTGATAATTGTTGTGAAAATCACCGACTATTTTGACGCCCGCTGTATTATTAGGTGCAATGTAACCACGCAGAACATTAAAATGGCCTTCGAAAGTTGGATCAGGAATCAAATGCATTCGGGGTTCTATAACGGTTTGCCCCTGACCTTGCGCGCTTAAACTGGATTCGATAGCGTTTAGAATTTCATCGTTGCTGAGGGCCAGTTTGGCAATATCCTGGCCTCCCAGATATTTAATATTGATCAATGTCATGAAACGCTACCTCTGGAGCTCGAAGGTTACAAAAAGGGGCTAAAAGTTGGGTATTATACAGCGGTCCTGTCAATAATAATGAAATGTTAAACGAAGCGCTCATTCTTCTTTTTTTATCGGTAATCGCCGTTGCTATCTTCAAGCGGCTCGACTTTCCATCAGTGTTGGGTTATCTGGTGGTTGGCCTGCTGGCGGGCAAACACGCCTTCGGTTGGATACATGATTCGCACGCACTCGAACAGATAGCCGAAATCGGGGTCGTGTTTCTGTTGTTCACGATAGGTCTCGAAGTTTCGGTTCCCAAATTAATAGCAATGCGCCGGATTGTATTTGGTATCGGCACCGCGCAGGTTTTGATCTCAACCCTCAGCACCATTGGCATTGGGATCTGGATGGGCTTGTCCTGGCAAGCCGCATTTGCGGTCGGCGGCGCGCTAACCATGTCATCAACCGCGATTGCCGTAAAGCAATTGACCGAGCAATACGAACTACATTCACCGCACGGTAATATCTCGTTGGGCGTGTTGCTGTTTCAGGATCTTGCTGTTGTCCCCTTTCTGGTCTTGATTCCGATATTTGCAGGACCCGCTGAAGAGTCATTGTGGCGGCCAATACTGTTCGCACTCGGAAAAGGCGCAATCGCCTTTGCGGTTATTTTTTACGCGGGGCAATACATTCTTCGTCCCGCTATTCGTCGGGTAGCGGCAACGCATTCGAGCGAATTATTTACCCTGTTTATTTTATTTACCGCGTTGGTCGCCGCCTGGTTAACCTGGCAACTAGGCCTTTCGTTAGCGATGGGTGCATTTCTCGCGGGAATCATGCTCGCAGAAACAGAATATCAACATCATATCGAAACCGAAATCCGTCCCTTCCGTGACGTGTTGATGGGGTTATTCTTTATTTCTATCGGATCACAATTTGACTGGCGCATTATTATCAGTGAACCAATGGCGGTATTGGTACTAACACTTGGGCTTATCGTAGGGAAAGGATTTGCAATCATGCTGATTACCCGGCTTGCCGGGTTCGAAAAAGGAGTTGCAATTCGAGCCGGGATAATTCTTGGGCAAGGCAGTGAGTTTGGTTTTGCATTGCTAGGGTTAGCATTGACAACCGGATTGCTTGAAATTAGTTTAAGTCAGCCGATCATTGCCGCCATTATTTTCAGCATGGCTATTTCTCCCTTCCTGATTCGTCACAATGCTGCTCTGGCCGATCGTATTGCACCCGATTACATCGAACATCGTCAAAAAGCTGAAGTGAATATCGAATCGGCGAGCCGGGGTTTGTCAAAACACGTCGTGATTTGCGGGTTTGGGCGTACCGGTCAAAATTTAGCACAATTTCTAAAACCGCTTGGGATTCCGTTTATCGCACTCGAGCTCAATACTGATATTGTCAGAGAAGCCTGGGAAGCCGGAGAACCTGTTTATTACGGTGATAGTAGCCGCGTCGATACTTTGCGTCATGCAGGCATCGAGCGCGCAAGAGTGCTAGTTGTCTCGTTTCCTGAGCTGGAGGCTAGTGAGCATATAATCCGCACCGCTCGAAATCTTTGTCCCGATATACCCTTAATCGTACGAACGCGGGATGACCGCCACCTCGAGCGCTTACTCGAATGCGGCGCAGACGAAGTCATCCCCGACACGGTCGAATCCAGCATGATGCTGGCTAAACACACCCTACAGACCCTCGGTGAAAAGCAATCATCAATCGATGAAATGCTCGACGAAGCTCGACAGGGGCATTACGCCAAAGTGCGTGCCATTTTTCATAGCCTCGAAGATGTCGATCTTGAAACCAGCGATAATCATCATCTGCACAGCATCGAAATACGTTCCAGTTACCATTCTGTCGGCAGGTCGATCGAATCACTGCGCTGTTTATCAGATATAAAAATAATCGCCATGCGCCGCAACGGTGTGCGCAGTGATAACCCATTACTCGATGTTATTTTGAAAGGCAGTGATATCTTGATTATCGAAGGAACACCCGATGAAATTCAACGCGCCGAAATTGAAATGATGAGTGGATTGTAAAAAACGCCTCCACAATGTAACTGCCAACCCGGGAATCCGGCCAGACTGGGTTGTAGTGTCCGAAAGTTTGTATCATTTTTGTATGTTTAAATGGCTAATAAAATGAACCCAATTTTTGAACACAACCCATTCAGATCCATAAAATATGAATTAATTACATTTTTCAACAGCCTGAAATCAATTCTGAGCTTGTTTGTGGGGTTTTACCGGGGTTCGTCAAGATTATCGGCCTTCTCATCACCGACTGATTCGCGTAACGACACGGCCTGATACGAATTGAGGTTAACTAAATTTCCTGTCACACATTATAGGCTGAGAGTCATACGTGAAGCTGACTTCCTGGCCTTCGAACGTGATTGTTGATGGCGTATTTAGACGCCTGTTTCCTCGAAACATCTATTTCGCCATTGTCGTAAACGGGACGTCGAGGTTGACTGGTTTTTACGGCAAGTTCAGCCTGAAAAGCCATACAAATTCGAGTTGACAGAAATTTACCAGAGTTAGATACTTGTCTGGTATCGATGAAGTTGGGGCAATCCGGCTCTAGTTATTTTTTTCGGCAGTTCATCTCGTAAAAAAATCTACCTAAAGGTAAAGGAAATATGTATAGAAAATCATCATTAATCAACTTGAGATCGAAGAGGTCAGCTAATAAGCTTTTAAAAGCTTTTCAGCTGTTAATTGTAACCGGAGTGCTCGCTCTGGTTGGCTGTAGCAGTGGGGGTAGCAGTAATAAAGCGACTCTCAGCGGTACAGCGACTTACTCCAGCGGCGCTAGTGCATCTGGTGTGTTACTGACTATTCGATCTAGTGATAGTTCATCTTCTTTTGATGTGACGGTAAATTCGAGTGGTGAGTTTAGTGTTTCCTTCGGCAAGAATGATGTGGCAGATGGCAATTTCTCTATAACGGCGGCAGATGCCACGTTGTTATCGCCAGTCGGATTTTTTTACAGTGGGTCTAGTGTAAGCGGTATTGATGTTAAATTTTTGACACCCACGACCGCTGATAATACCGGCAGACGGGGTCTGGCGGGTGTCATTATCGATGCAACCAATAATCAACCCTTAGATGTGGCTACTGTCACAATCGGCGGCGCTGTCAATACCAACGGCGGACTCATAAGCACAGTAACGGATGCGACCGGCGCTTATTATTTCGACAATTTGCCTTCAGGTGAACATACGGTTGTTGTCACAAAGGAAGGTTATACAGCCGCTTATGGCCGTTTACTGACCGAAAGCAGAACTGTAAATGCCTTTGTTTTCAGTAACCCTGCCACTGATGATTTACAAGCCCTGCTGGATGATCTGCTAGCCACGATAGTTGATGATGGCAACTATGTAGAAATTAATAATGATAGTAATAGTGGTGGTGACGTAAATGTTGACGTAATCATTGAAGATGATGAATCTGATGGCTGTAATTGTACAATTTCAACCTACATTACCGATCTATTAAGAAACCTTCCGATTTCCGAAGATAAATTCGGCACGATGAGTTTCGTACTGGCACCTAATAATGGTGTGGTACAAGGTAAGGTTGACCTGGATATGGGCGGTACTCACCAGGCTGTCGAAGGCGCACAAGTTCTGGTTTATCGTGTTGAGGAATGGAATGCTATCAATATCGATAATGTTAATTTGAACGATTCCTCTTTAGCGAATTTTATAGATCCAACCGGCGGTACTGTCCAGGTTATCACTCCGTCGTCAGGTGATGCTGTTGAAAATACCTCAAGCATAGAACTTGGCTCTGGTGATCTTGTTCTGGTTGGCACGACAGTAACCGACGTCGATGGTCGATATTCGGTACCTGCCACCGCCGGATTTCAATATCACGTAGAAGTGCTGGTTAATAGCGATGACCCCTTTGGTGGTATTGCCGACCAGGATAATTATTATGTGACGCCAGGTGATGATACGGGTCATCTGAACTTTGTTTTGACCGATGATGTTCGCCCCTATGTCACTCAAGTTGAACTCGAAGATGTAGTTGCTGCTGATGGCACTTTACGCATGGTAATGGATGAAGGTCAGTTCCAACTGCCCGATACTATTACTGGTTTCAGTGGTTCGATCACCATATCTTTTAATGAGCCAATGTTGGGGAGCTCACTGAGCACCGATCAAATTGATTTGATCGCATTAGATCATACGGTTAATACCGCTCATGATATAGATGCTTTTCTGAGTGATCCAAATCCTGGCAATATTGTTTCGTTTTCAGCAAACTGGAGCGCTGATAAGACTCAATTGATTATTACCCCACATGCGCAATTATTACCTGACGTAGTTTATGCTCTTAATTTGATCCATGAAGGTTCTGCTCTTCCTGGTAGTACTATTGCTAGTTTACTGAGAGACCAAAGTGGAAATGTTTATGACGGTACAAAAGATCGTAGAGAATCGACCATAGCGGGCCAAATTAATAATGCAGCTACCCAGTTGCCTGACGCCTTAGGTGCAGCCACAGGTACAGGTTTAGTAGGTGTATTTGATTTTGCAATTACGCGTGAAAACCCACAGATTCTTACTCTGGCTGACGGTGACGTTGTAGCGCCTATGTGTGAAGCTAATTCTGGCAGCGGCGATTTTGAAATTGAATGGCCGCAAGCTTCGGTCAACGGTTTTCCAGCAATCGAATACCGAATTTACGCAACAACCGGTAGCCCGGTTCGTAAGGTTCAAATCGGTAGAGTCGAAGGTACAATTAAAACCACCTATGAATTCGAAGGTACTTTAGGTGCTATTGATCTCGCCTTAGGCAGTGCAGATTTGCCAACCATAAACGATATTTACGGTGCCAATGATTTTTCTGAACATGAAATGATTCAGGTGGGTGTTGCTGCAGTTAGTGAAAGCGGTGTAGTTGGCCCAACTTCCTGGGTAATGGTCATGGATAACTCAGGTCCCGAGCTTGAAGATGTTGCATCTTCACTTTCTGCCAGCGGTACTGGTGTTAGTTTTTATGAAGAAGGTGACCCTCTTCCTGGTGGCCTGGTAGCCTGGGAAGATGGTGTATACGTCGAAACACAATTGTTAGGTGATGGCACGGGTATTTTCCGCTTTCAGGAAGATATCGTATTACCAGCGGTTGGTACTGGCATTGATTTTCAAAATGGTACTTTAATTACTCGTGATGGTGATTATGCTTTTGGTCCAACCAATACGGATGAAGGTTTGATTCCCGTTACTATTACGAATAGCGCCAATAATGATCGGGTAGCCCGGTTCGATATCCCGAATCCTGAGTTAATCGATACTGGCGATCATATGTTGGTTACTTTGCTCGACGAACATGGGAATACAACCTGTACGCCTATTTACTTCGTAGATAATCGTGCGCCTGAAATCGCAAGCATGACGATTGATCCAGTATCGGGTGTTGTCACAGTTACGCTTAATGAGCCAGTGTTCGGTGCGACAGTCGATGCTGATGATTTCACCTTTACCGAGTTTGTTGACTATAACGAAAATGGTGAATTAGATGGTGGCGAACCTTCTGAGGCTCGTCCGGTTACCGATGACGAATTTTTCGTAGACATCGAATCATTTGATCCAGGTGTTGGTAGTCAAACCGCCTTCACTTTTATGATTGATCCTGAAGAACTAAGCAGTTCACTGCAGGTTGTGTTTAATCTTGGCAATCTGGTTACTGACCTTGGATATATCGATAATGTAGCAACTGTGTCAGATGATCGAGTGGTTGCCGATGATCCCATCGCGCCAAGAGTCGAATACGTCGAATTGTTCCATGACGATAGTGATTTGAACAATGATGGCATAATGGGTATGGAAGAGGGTCCTGTCGGTCCTGATGACCTTTGGAAAACGGCTCACTTATTGTTAAGTGAAGATCTTGATCTTGAAGGTGATGCTGACGCTGATATTTTTGATTATCAGGCTGCAACTTATACCTTTGTGATCAACGGATTTACCTATGTTGCAAACTGGGTAGATGGTGGTGACGGTGAATTCCAGGGCGATGAGTCGCTACTGTTAGATGCCAAGCCTTCAATCATCACGGACAGTGATGATGACCAGTGGATTAAACTGGTATTCAAAGATGAAAACTTCTTCACCCAGGTTCTCAGTAATACTGATTCAGTAACAATCAGTGGTATTTCTGATTTTGGTGGTAATGCGGTTGATGCAACACCTTATGCATTAACCGATCATGTTCCACCTAAGTTAATCGATATTGCGGCCTCGGAAGGTCCTGCCGACGAATATGATGTTATTACCTTAACCATCAGTGAAGAATTATCAGCGTCAGCGACCGCTAGATTAACGGATCCAACGTTATTCCATGTGGAAATCGACGGTGTTGAAATGTTCATTATCGGTACGCCGGTCGTCACCTTAAACGGTGATGGCACAACAACAGTTGTACTGAATGTACCTGAAGATGAATTGGTCGATGACAATGGTAATCTGGTCGCTGATATTTCAGTCGAGATTTTTGATGGTACCTTGCCAGCCGATATCGCTGACTTTTATGTTCTCGAAGATGTTGCTGATAACCGACGTGGTGGTGAGGAAGATTCTCCAGACGTAGTTGCAGCAGCAGATGCTGAAATCGGTGTGTTGACTATGGGTGTCGGAGTTACCGATCCGTTGAGTATGGTTGTTTCTATCAAGAGCGGCTTTTCGGGTGAGCTCGAGTTACAAGTCAACTTTGGTGAGCCGGTGGCTACTAATCAGGTGACCGACCCTGCAAACTGGACGTTTCCTGCCGGTGTGGCAATAGCCGAGTTTGAAACGGGGGATGCTGATCCTCAATTTACCACTTTACTGGTTCTAGATATCGAGGTGGACGAGTTGTCACCCACTGCAGATGGTCAATCATTTACTTTGGCCGGTGCGGCAATAATCGATGAAGCGGGTAACAATCGAAGTGGAGATAACCTCTCTATCTCGGTAGTGGCTGATGTTTATGATATAACCGGTCCAGTAATCACGCTGATTACGCTGGGTGATGGTGATGCAGAACTGGGTGGTGGCGAATCACTCGATGGTATCGACAACACCCCAACACACGACGTCTTGATATTAAGTATTAGTGATAATATTGGTAGCCCTGCACTTGCAGTTGACGGTGCCGATGAGTTTGATACCAGTGAACTGGAATCTGATTCGTTTGATGTTTCAATGGTTGGTACAACAGCTACTCAAGTCTCTGCTCCTTTGTATGACCCTGTCGCTGAAACCATTACCATATTCCTGGCTGATGGTGATATCGCTGCATTACGCGATGGTTCAGGTGATTCAGACTTACTGGTTGAAACTTTCAACTTTGGTTTGGCAGGTAGCAGTCAATTAACTGATAATGCTGGTAATCAACTAAGGACTATGTACCCAAGAGGTAACACTGGCCAGTATCTTGATAACGCGGGTAACCTGGTCGATGTCGATGGTAATTATGTTGATGTCGATGGTGAATTTCTAGATACAGGTGTAGCGCCTGGTGTTGATGGTTCACCTTTCTTGTCTGAGGATCCATTTCTATCTAGTGATTTAGACCTTGTAGCATCATTCACAGTCGATTTAGAACCATTCGTTAGCCCAGTAATTGATGCGCATAATTTCAATACCGCGTTAAATGGTAGCCTGTTTGATGGTGATCTGAGGGTGACTCAAGTTCAAATCTACTTCTCTAAGGAAATGGATGAAAACTCGGTAGAAGATCCTTCTAACTACACATTGCCAACAGGTTTCACTCTGTTTAACAGTGTTGATCCGCAATATGAAGAACTAACCACGGTTAGTACGAATGTTGCTGATGATGGCGTTACCGTTGATCTGGATGGTGAAGATGCGATGGCAGGTGACTTCCGCGTAACCATGTGGTTAAGCAGTACGCTTAATCTACTCGATACGGATACCATTGCTTTTGCCGATACTTTGGTCGATGTATTTAATAACCCAATCGTGCAAGCGGATATTTCCGGTTCAGATCGACTAGGCCCAATATTTGTTAATGGAAGCTTTGTGTTTACTGCTGATATTAGCTTTGATGATTTGATGGGTGTATTTGACCCGCTAAACCCACCTGCACAAATTGACCGAATCGAGTTCAGCGTTAATGAAGACCTTGATACGCCTTTAGATGATGATGCTTTTGGAGTGTTCATCCTGACGGATAACGAAGGTGATGAAGATGATCTATTCGATATCGTTGATGCAGATGATTTTGTAGCCGATCCAGATGCGGATTTTCGTTTCGACGATACTTTTGGTTTTGTGCCGAATCCAGGTGGGACGAATACCTTTGTTTCTGTCAATGACTTGATACTTGATATTCAGGTTTCAGGCGGAACGGGTGTAACCTTGTTTATTCAGGATGAACTAGATCCAGGCAATACATTGACTGAGTTGGCGTTTAATCAACGATTGGTTATCTTGCCAAAACTCAATACGGTTGAAGACGAAAGTGATGCCGATAATGTCATGGATATCGAATTTGCAGCAATGCAAAATCTGGGCGCTGACGGAAGTGCTGAGACACTGGCAACAGTGATTATTCATACTTTTGATGTTGGTACTCTTGTCGAAGATCTACCACCTGGAGAATCACAGTTATTGTCCTTTTTCATAGACTTTGATCAGAAGGGTATAATCTCAGCTGATACGGAAGAATGGGATGATGCAATGCAGGATGCGGCGAACTACAGCTTTACCACTGCTGATGACGACATTATTACGCTGTTAGTGACGCCTCAGCTAGATGCAGGTGACGATACCATCGTTGAATTGTTAGCTATGGTTACTGTTGGTGCTACAGGCGACGGTATAATAAATATCGGCGACGCATTGACTCTAGGGTCAGACATTACCGATTTTCTGTTAGATCCAGTGGTTGATGGTGTGTTGATTCCATTGGATTTCGACGATCCAGCATTGTTAGATCCAGCGGTTGTTAATATTTTAACATTAGACGGTACGATTGAGATTACGGTGTCTTATAATAAGGCAATTGAAGACGTCAGTAGTTTCGGTGTAGGTGTTGAAGTTGACCTAAATGAATTTGGTGGACAAGTCGAATTCCGTACAATCGTGTTACCAGTAATCGGGATACCGGAAATAGATAATGTTAATTTGGAAATGACAATAGCCATTCCGAACTTGGTAGTTGCTGAATTTGGCCCTGCCGGTGATGCCTTTAACCAAACGATAGACATTGCCTCATTACTAGATACAACCGGTGATAATGATGGCTTTACTGAGGTGATCACTGTGAAAGTCAACGGTTTGGTCGCGCTTGATGGGACGGACAATGGAGGTCTTGAAACTACTGCAACCAGGATTTTCCCGGTAGATACGGGTGGTCCATTTATAACTGACGTTTCAGTCACAATGTTGAATGCTGTTTTTGACGATGATATTGCTTTCAACGGTGCTGTGTCGGTAGTTGGCGTAGCCCCTGGTGGTTGGATAACCTTTAATGGTGACAGAAGGGCAGATAATTTAATTGACGAAGATCTCGATGGTGTTGTCAATAATATAGAAGAGAACCCTGATGGCATTGATAATGATGGTGATGGAGCAATCGACGATTCTGCATTGGATGCATTAGGTAGCCCTGAAGGCCCCGCTGGTTCTCCGTTACTTATTGACGGTTTAGATAATGATGGTGACGGTGTGTTTGATGATGACGATACTGTTCCTGCAGGTATACCCGAAGTTGAATTGGACGGTGTTGATAGCGATGGTGCATGGTTAATCGTTCAGGATATTACGGTGGAAGCGGTTAACGGATTTACTGAAACTGAAATTGCGGCATTCGAAGACTGGGATAATTATTTTGTGTCGATAAATAGTGACGTTGGTAACGATGTTGACAAATTTGGTTCACCCGCTGCATTCATTGATCCTCTGGATCCTACGATGATGAGAGTTCGATTGTTCTTCTCTTTTGACGAAGATGTCATTTTAGAAACGTCGGTAGGTGTATTTCCGGCGCCAACTTTGTCTGATTTTGTTAGACTGGAAGGGACAATTGTAGATGCTACTGGACTGGCTATGCAGGACGGTTCGGATACTTTCCATGCGAATGGAACCATCGACTAAACCAGGTAGTAAATAAGGAATAATTTAAGCCACCTTCGGGTGGCTTTTTTTTGCTCAAAATGTTTTTAAGTGTAGAGTTATAAATTAGGTGGAGAAGGAATGAGCTTTTCAACATTTACGGGCATTTCCAACGAGATCAAACCACTAAATTTATCCACAAAAAAGACTGCCAATTAATCTACATCCGAAGCTCTTCCATCGATTTAGTTGAGCTATCATTTTTCCTGAAAATTACAGTGGCGTAAATGATTAACCCAATATCAAAACATAAATGCCTAACGGATAGCGTAAAGTGATGGATTGCCCGCTGATGCAACATAATGAATATTAGAGAAGCTACTAATAAAGACCTCGATTCTATCTGGCCAATCTTTCAAGAGATTGTCAAATCAGCAGACACCTACGCTTACCCTAGGGACACGAGCAAAGTTCAGGCGCAGGGAATATAGTTGGACGCTCCTAAAAAGAACGTTTGTATTTGAAGAAGATGGGAACATTTTGGGTACTTACATCCTCAAGACCAATCAATCTGGTCCCGGCGACCATGTTTGTTAAATATTGGTAAATAATGGGGACGTTACCCTTTTACACAGGGCCACGGTTTAAAAATACTGCGACTTAACTTTACTTCGGTTATTGATAAAAATAAGGGAATTTGAGGCTATTTATATATTCGGCAAATATCTGTGAGTTTACTGCGGCGGTAGCAGGCGTAGGGATCTCAACGTTTTAGAGAGTAATTGGCGATAGTGCATCACGGTCAGGATTTCAATTTTCTGGGCTTTAACTCGGTGGATAATACGGTAGGGGTTTTCTAATAGTTCTCTGAGTTCAACATCAGGATAACCGGGTATTTTACTGCCACCAAATGGCACCTCTTCTAACTACCTTGTTCTTTTTAATAAAGTTGCCACCATTTTCTCAGCGGTTTTATTGGCATGTTGGTCTCGGATGTATTGCTGGATTTCCTTCAGTCGCAGCCGCGGGCGCCCGGTGTCCTATAAACCCGCTTCATTGGTTAATGCCATCTTGGGAGATGAGTTGTCCGTTTTGTTGGCTTCTTCGAGTCCTTGTTCTATGGAGGCTTTCAATGCCGCCTGATAGGCCAGCTCTGCCCAGGTTAAATGTTTGATGTGATCGATCATGTCATGTGCGGCTTGCTTGATATCAGTTGATTGCATTGTCTTCGATCCTACTCTGTGTTGTTCCGGTTTCAAGTATATCAAATGTGAGTGCTTACGTGACCGAACTCCTTCGATCCACCTGCTACGTGGCGGTTAGGATCGGGTGCAATGTGAAAAAATTCAATTATTGCTTTGTTGTTATTATCTGAAAAACGCTTTTAGTCACCTCAAATCCCTCCGGTCGGGTCTTCATATCACGCGACATTTGTATTTTGAGTGTCTTGTCATCGATAAAATGAGCTAACATTTTTATACGTCTTTTTTCTTCTAAGCCTATATGAATAACAAAATCGAGCTTTATTCTATTGTGGTCTTTATCGCCGTCCCAGGTTACCCGCCCATTGGTCAAGTTTCTGCTACTTAAGGGGGGAAGCCCTTCCATCTGTAGTTCAGCACTTTTGTCATCGTTGAAAATAAAAGTTGCGGTATCACCATCACTATCAGTCCCTGCCCATTCGCCGATAAGACTCATGTCGGCATAGGATAGACCGAAGTAGAAAATAGAGAAATTAGTAACCAGAATAATGGTTACCAATCTCGTTGTAATTGACGATGTAAAGTATTTTTTCATTTTGATTTAGTCGATAAACAGGGTTGAAGTATAGAATAAGTTATTTCCGCCAGTAGTTACAAATCTGCCAACCTATGACAGAAGGAACGAAAACTACTATCCACCTGGATGTGGTGTATGCATGTTTTGCAGCGGTCCGACGTTTCGGAGCGAAAACCCGCCCTTCTTAACTCTACCCAGACGGATATTATACTTCATATGTTCGCTATCTATATCCCCAACGCGCAGGTCGAGTGTTTCACCGAGCCATAAGCTTAAGCTGTAGCCCGTCAAAATAAAGGTTTGGTCGCGAAGTTCACGGGAGCTATTGATCATACGCTAAACATCAATCGTATTTTCAGCCAGTGTGCCTTAACGATGCTATGCTTTAATATGGTTGTGTTCATACATTGAGTTGGTTCGAATTATCAGTGCTAGAAAAGCAACCAATAAAGAGCAAAAAACATATCAATATAGGTGTCCAAAATGAAGGATGAATATGATTTCTCTGATGCTGAGCTAGGTAAGTTTTATCGTCCACTTGAAGAACTGGATGTACCTATTTATCTCGATAAGGAAGTTAAGGCTTTTTTCATGCAAAATTCTGAAAAACTGGGAAGCCCTTTTTCACTTAATGAAATCATAAATTCATTACTTAAAAAGGATATTGAAATCTTAAATAAATTATCAGGTAAGGTATAACGATTGATCTAGAATTCGTAAAAAAAGAGAGTACAGTCATGCCAATACTGGGTGATAATGCGAAATGATGGCTGGGTAGTTATTCCACAATTAATATCGACACGATTCGGTAGATTTAAATCTTGTTTTTCTTTCCCTATTCCGTCAATGAGTCAACCCGATTTGTACGTTGTAATGCTTTCTGATGTTGGTCGAATTGTGCTCAATTCTATTTTTAAAAATGCCTATCGGCCCGTTAACTTATGAAATTATTAGTTCGAAATCTTTCCCGGAATACGACAGAAGAAGCGTTGAAATTGCTGTTTGAAGCGTTTGCAACTGTCCAGTCCTGTGATCTGGTTTTAGATAAATCTACCGGAATATCGAAGGGATTTGCCTTTGTTGAGGTGCCCAAACCTGGCGAAGCTAAAGTCGCCATGAAGAACCTAAACAATAAAACAGTGGACAAAAATGTCATTCGAGTAAAGAAAGTTGAAGAAAAAGCCGAATAATAGGGTTATTTTTACTATTTAGTGTGTAATTGATAGGTAATCTACTGGCTAACCGCGATATACTCCGCTTCGTTCATAAACTGCTTTTGCAATGGTGATAACAAAAGCAGCATTATATTTTCACCAACAACAATAGTGAGTGTTATGAGTAAAGGTACAGTTAAGTGGTTCAACGCAGAGAAAGGTTTCGGTTTTATTACTCCTGAAGATGGCGGCAAAGATTTGTTCGTACATCACTCAGAAATTCAGGCAGGCGGTCAGTACGCTACCTTGAATGATGGTCAGGCAGTAGAGTTCGAAGTAGGCCAGGGCCAAAAAGGTCCATGCGCAAATAAGGTTGTTGCAGTTTAAGTAACAAACTTAGATACATCAAAATAACCTGTGGTCAATACCGCTGCTCGAAGAGTTAGTGGTATTGCCGCGGGTTTTTTTTGCGTGATCGTTAATTGTGAGAGTTTCCTTTAATGACTAAATTAATGACCCGCTTACCGCTTGAAAAAGCAGCCGCCATTGTTGATTCTGCATTGCGGGCTGGAGCCGAACAGGACATGAGTCCATTGACGGTGGTGGTATTAGACGCCGGAGGACATTTGGTCGCGATGAAGCGATCTGACGGTTCTGGCATATTACGTTTCGAAGTGGCACAGGGTAAAGCATACGGAGCTCTGGGAATGGGTATTCCGAGTAGTGTTCTGGGCGCCAACCTGGCTGATCGGCCAGCTTTTCTAAATGCACTTGCAGTTGCATCGGGTGGCCGTTTTATTCCGGTTGCAGGTGGAGTACTTATTTGCGATGGTGACGACATAGTCATTGGATCAGTGGGTATCAGTGGTGATGCTTCCGACAAAGACGAGTATTGCGCTATCGTAGCGATTCAATCTGTGGGTTATCGTTCCGTCCCTGCTGAACTTGCAAATGGGTTGCCTGGGTAAACAATTCTTTACGGTTTAACAGGTACATATTAGACCTACAAAGCAGGTACAAAGTCTCGAAAATTTGTTATGTGAGTATCAGCTATGTCGAACACTAAAATTAATTCATCTAATTCCATTTTCGGACAATCCGCAGCGGACGGATTGACCCCCGAAGCGCCTTTCTATGGCGCCAGCACCTATTTACGCCAACCCTATACAAGACAACTCGACAATGTCGATATTACGGTCCTGGGCGTCCCTTTTGATCTAGCCGTTTGCAACCGTCCTGGAACTCGATTTGGTCCAAGGGCTATCAGGCAGGCAAGCCGTGACCTATCAAGTTGGGATAAACAATATCCCTGGGGATTTAATCCGTTCAAAATTCTGAATGTCGTCGACTATGGTGATGTCATTTATCGCTATGGAAATGCCGCAGAAATGGTTGAGCAAACGCAGGCCTGTGTCGCTGATATTCTTAAACAGGGGTCGCAAACGCTGAGTCTGGGGGGCGATCATTTTGTATCTTTGCCGATTCTACGAGAAGTAGCGAAAAAGCACGGCCCTGTTTCGTTGCTTCATTTCGATGCGCATACCGATACCGAGCGAAGCGATAATCCTTACGATCACGGTTGTATGTTTTATCGGGCCGTACAGGAAGGTATTGTTGATCCCACGAGATCTATTCAAATAGGGATAAGAACAGATTACGACAAAGATCAGGATCAATTTGTTGTCATCGATTCACCGGCTGTCCACAGAATTGGTATTGACGCCACAGTAGATAAAATCAAAACTGTTATTACCGATCATAAGACTTATCTGACTTTTGATATTGATGCGCTCGACCCGGCATACGCGCCAGGCACCGGTACGCCGGTTCCTGGCGGATTAACGTCTAATCAGGCACTGGAGATATTACGTGGTCTTGGCGGTATCAATTTTATAGGCATGGACATAGTAGAGGTTGCACCGGGTTATGATCACAGTGAAATTACGGCCTTAATCGCTGCGCAGCTCGGGCTTGAATATATTTGTTTGCTCGCGGCATCAAGAAAAACTGTTTCTTAATTATCCAGCCTGTTCAACCGTATTTAGAACCGCTGCTGTAGCGATCATCCTGGAAACTGCAGTTGGACTGCCTTCAAATTGGTTTTGAGCATGGATGATCTTATGTCGCGAATGCAGGATGCATAGGAGCGTGAATTTCATCAAAACCGATATGTTTTAAAAATTCAAACACTTAACGAATACCCTTAGCGGTCAACAGCGGATTTTAGAATCATTAAATGTGGTCGGAAATCGCGGGCAACTACGGCTTTTATATATGGGGTCAAAGCCATTAAAATAACTATATTATTCTGATACTGTGATTTTAACGCGACTAAGCGGGTGTCACGTCAAGGAAGCACCGTTTTATTATTCCAGGTGTTCCTGTACACGTAGTCCAAAGAGAACGTAGTTAAGAGCCGGAATTTTTTGATGATACCGATTGTCTGGTTTATCCAGGTCAGTTAAAAGAAGCAGTAGCGAAAGACCTGATGTGTTCTCCTTGTCCGTGCTGGGGTTACTTAACCTTCGATGAAGAGGCTTGTGGTACCTTTGAAATCTGCCCTGTGTGTTATTGGGAAGATGAAAGTGTTCAGAATGGAGAAGCGGACTGTGATGGTGGTGCCGGCGGAATTAGCCTGAATGAGGCTCTGCTCGCTAGGGGGTTGGTTATTGTTCTACCGAAATATCCTCAGCCTCCAAATGCCGTCGCCTATGCACCCCGGCCAGCACAAATACGCCCTGACTTTTGATCGCATAAATAATCCGGTAGGAATACAGTGATAGTTACCTGACTGCATCATCATTTAACTCGGGTACCTTCTTGCCGAACTTAGGTAGTTCGTCCAGTACAGCCGTTTTCTCCCGAATATCCTGAGAGGCCTTCTTGGCGTAGTGGCGAGAATCATGGGCAATAAAATCATTGATGGAACGTAAATCAGCCTTGGCCGGTTCCGACCAAATCACCATGAATTAATTTCCCGCCCGAGTTCCTCACTGGTAGTGGTCTTGCACTGTTCGACCGCTTCTTGTCCCTTCCTGATTTTATCCAGCACATAGAGCCGGTACATGATCTCATCCATATCGGTGTTTTCTGGCAGTTGGTTGATGGTGTTAAGCACTTCTTGTTTAGCTGCTTGCATGATATTTGCCTTGTCGATTCAGCGTAGTCAGTCATTTCGGTTAATAAATTTGTTGTACGATTCAAATTTTTGAAAACAATTTATAAATTTTCGATAAACCGTCGAATACGCGTCTCGGAAACCGGTTTGGGTGTTTTCATGGGTTGTGAAAAACTGGTGATTCTGAGCTCTTCGATCATCCAGCGTAGCGTCTTTAACTTTACGAGTTCAATTCTGGTGTTTTCAGAAAGAGTCAGATATTCCTGCCAAAGGGTTTTCAATATTTTAAGATGGCTTTCCAGGACTGGAGAATCGGTTTTATAATTGCCAATTCGCTTTTCAATTGCCGATAAATATATCGGGATGCGCCTGAGTTGATCAACACCACAGTCACGTATAAAGCCCGAGTAAATGAGATTATCAATCTGATATTCAATATCGTTTTTATGATTACTGGGCAGCTTTGAAAGCGAAGCAGATTTTCGAACCTCGCGCATTTTTAACAAGCTTTGATACCCCAGTTCAGCGCAGGACTGACAGGTTTCTATATAACGTTCCTCGTTGGCGGATAAACTAGATTCAAACTCGGATCGGGTGTTTGGAATTACGCTCTCCATAAAGCAGTCAAAAATAGAGGCAATAAAAATATCATCCACTAAATCGGATTGGTTGCCAAAAGATAAATACATCATTCCCGACCGATCTATCTCCGGGAGATTTTTCTTTAAATAGCGAACGGATTCTGACAGTCGAAAATAAAATAACCTGGCAATTCCGCTGGCGTGATAAAAATGTGCTTCTTCGGCTGTTTCAAAACATTCTATGGCAACGCTGTTTTCATAGTCGACCAAAGCCGGATAGGTAATAATTTTTTGTTTGCCACGATGAATCGTGACCGAGGTTGGATGCTCTTCAAAATCCCAGTCTTTTAAGTCTGTTCGGCTGATCGTGTTGTTATTTTGAACTTTCTGATCGAACTGCTGGCGCGCCTTTTGACCCAGATCAGTCTGTAATTCGTTCAGAAAATGACCCTCAGCAATCAGTTTATCACCTTGATGAATTCGATAGTGCATTCGCAAATGCCGATCAAGATCACGAGGCTTCCAGTGTTCAATTTCAATGGTGACTCCGGTCATTTGATATAAAGCCAGGGTGAGTTCGTCAAAAAGAGGCTTTTCAGGATTGATTCGTTGTAAGCAGGCTTCAGAAAAATCTTTCACGGGTATAAAGTTTTTTCGAACACCCCTTGGCAGCGTTCTAATCAAGGCAGTTATGCGTTCTAGTATTAAACCCGGTACCAGCCAGTCAAAATCGGTGTCTGAAAACTGGTTGAGCAGTTCGATTGGCAAATCAACGGTTACGCCATCAAATTCGTCAGCCGGATCGAAATGATAGTTCAGGTTAAGCGTTTGGCCCCGTTTATTGATCTGTTCAGGATAGTCCTGTTTAGAACGGTCGATATTCTCTGTTTGTAAAATATCAGTTTTCAAAAACTGCAGTTGCTGTTGGGTCTGTTCGTCCTGTTTTTTAAACCAGGCGTCGAAGCTGACTGAGTCAACGGCTTCTGCGGGTAGCCGTGCCTCATAAAATTCGTAGAGCTGCTTTTCACCGATGAGTAAATCGCGCCGCCGCAGTTTGTCTTCTTCATATTGGTAATGACTGAGTAGATCCTGGTTTCTGCGTATGACTTTCGCACGACCGAAGTACTGGCCTTCCACTAAAGCGGATTGAATGAAAATTTGTCGGCTTTGAATCGGATCAATACTGGCGAAGTTGATCTTTTTACCGGCTTCGATTAACAGTCCGTAAATACGTGTGTTGCGCAGCGCTGCAACACGCCCCTGTTTAGGTTGCCAGTGTGGCTCGTAATATTCGTATTGATGTAAATGCTCCGCATCCTGCATTGCCCATTGTGGATTACAGCGTGCGACCGAGTGAGCAAATAATTGCGAGGTTTCAATAAAAGCAAACGCCATTAGCCAGGCGGGTGATTGCCGCGATAATTCGGAACCTGGGAATATTTTAAGCTTTCTTCCTTTTGTACCCAGGTATTCTTTATCGGCCTGAAGACTGGCGATATGCCCCGGAATACCATTAAAAATGCAGCGATGGATAACCTCAGGATCAGCTTCTGTGCTGTTAAAGTTGAATTTTTGTTGAGCAATCGAATCACGAATTTGGCGGTGCGTATCCTGCCATTCACGCACTCGAATATAGGAAAGATAATGTTTGCGACACCACCGCGAAAATTGATTCCTGCTGAGTAGCTTCTGCTGTTCTTCAAGGGCTTTCCACAAGTTGATCCAGAACATGAAATCAGAGGTTTTATTTCGCCATTCTGCCTGTGACTGCAATATATTCTGGCGAACTTCGGGTCGATGATCACGCGGGTCCTGAACGGCGAGTGCGCTGACAATAATCAGTATTTCAGTCAGGCAACCGAACTGATGACTGGTAATCAGCATGTGGGCTAATCGTGGATCGACCGGGAGACTGGCAATGACTCGACCATGTTTAAGAATTTTTTCATCGGCATCACTTGCCTTCAATTCGAATAACAATCGAAAGCCATCGTTGATCAGGCGGCTGTCTGGATTGTCTAAAAATTCAAATTGCTGGATCGCACCCAGTTTAAGTTCGTTCATCTGCAAAATGACCGATGCCAGGTTGCTTCGTAAAATCTCGGCTTCGGTAAATTCGGTACGGTTGTTAAAATCTTCTTCGCTAAATAGCCGAATGCAAATACCGGCTGATACCCGCCCGCAACGGCCCGCACGTTGATTTGCTGACGCCTGAGAGATCTTTTCGATCGGCAGGCGTTGCACCCTGGAACGCCACGAATACCGTGACATGCGCGCCAGCCCGGTATCAATGACATATTTAATACCGGGGACCGTGAGCGATGTTTCAGCGACGTTGGTTGCAAGCACGATTTTTCTTTGACGATGCGGTTTGAAAATTAACTGTTGTTCACGATGCGCAAGGCGCGAATAAAGCGGCAGTATGACGTTGTCATCGCGCAGGTGTTTTCCGAGATGTTCTACCGCTTCGCGAATTTGGCGTTCACCCGGAAAAAAAATCAGCATATCGCCGCGACTTTCGTGATCGAGTTCGTCAATCGCATCGACCAGGCTCGCGAGTTCATCGCGGTCTTCGTCATCCGTATTGCGGTATCGAATCTCTACTGGATAGGTTCGGCCGCTGATATTGACGATGGGGGCCTTATCGAAATAGTTTGAAAAACGATCGGGATCGATCGTTGCTGAAGTGACAATGACTTTTAGATCCGGTCGACGGGGCAAGATCTGTTTAATATAACCGAGTATTAAATCGATATTGAGGCTGCGTTCGTGTGCTTCGTCAATAATCAACGTTGTGTATTGGCTTAGCAATCGATCATGTTGTATTTCGGCCAGTAAAATTCCATCGGTCATGATTTTGATGTAACCATCGGCATGACTTCGATCGCGAAATCGTATTTTGTAACCAACGGCCTGTGTCGCTTCACAGTTAAGTTCACTCGCGATGCGGGAAGACACGCTGGTTGCAGCGATTCTCCGGGGCTGGCTGTGCCCAATCAATCCCAGATCAGCCAAGCCAAGATCAAGGCATAGCTGGGGCAATTGTGTTGTTTTTCCCGATCCAGTTTCACCGCAGACTACAATGACCTGATGGTCTTGAATCAGGTTGGTGAGTTCGTCCCGATACTCAAAGAATGGCAGGTTTTCATCGAGGCGGGATTTGGGTCGATTTAACTTCCGGAGGCCACAGCTAGCGATCGACTGATCGACTTTTTCGATGAGCGCATTCAGTCTGGCCGTGTCTTTACCGGCAGCGTAAAGCTGGCGTAGAAATTTTCTCCGATCTTTAGCAGCGGTTTGTTGTAGGATTCGTTTTTTGAGTGATTGTGTGTGACCGGACATGGCGAGCGATTCTATTATGCCCGAGCCAACGAATAAACCATTAAGCTGGAAGTTACGCGTTTCCAGGCGAGTTAAATATGCCCGACTGCAAATAAAACCCTATTCTGGCCTCGAAGTCATCATTCCACCTCGATTTCCACGCGCGGCTGTCTCCAGTTTTGTCGAAGATCATATTGACTGGATTCAAACCCAACTGGCCAGATATGCAGAGCTTCATCCCAAACCGAAATTACCCGAGCGAGTTTTCCTCGCGCTCGATGGCAGTGATGTTTTAATCAGTTATCCGGACCAACATGAAGTGAATGACTTGTTCAGCGATTATTTGAAGCTACCCTCGGCAGATATTACGCGGTCAATGATTACATTACGCCAATGGGTGAGGGGAAAGGCCCGGAAGCTCTTGCCAGGGCGTTTACAAAGGCTATCCAGTAAAACAGGATTGAAATGCCAACGAGTGTCGATACGAAGCCAAAAATCGCGATGGGGTAGTTGTTCATCGAAGGGTACCGTTAGTCTTAACGATCAACTGGTATTCCTGCCGCCCGACTGTGTCGATTACCTGATCATTCATGAGCTGTGCCATACCCAGCATATGAATCATTCACGGGCTTTTTGGCGGCTTGTTGAACATCATTGCCCTGACTTTCAGATACACGAAAAGGCGCTTAACAATCCCCGTGAATGGGTTCCGGACTGGTTCACCTGGGATTTACATCGTTAAATTTTCGCTGTTATGTCGACCCTGAAATATATCTAAACAGGGCTTTAATTTTCTATGTTATTCTTGGCTAGGCCGGTTTTCCTCGGTGCAGATTTACTCGTTTTTTACCTGGAAGATTCTAAATGAACCGAACTTTTGATAAAATGGTTAATCGCATGAGTCTATTGAACTGGACTGACATTGCTGAAGTACTGCAGAAGACTACTTCAGTATGAGTTTATTTGTAGTTTGACGCCAAACACCAAATGTCCGCTCAAAAACAAAATCCCCCTCCAATTTAGAGAGTAGGGGGGCAAATTGGCAGCGTTACACAACCACCCTAGAATAAAATTTCTATGTATATAAAACGATTTTTCGGTGTCTATTTGCTGAGCCTAATAATGCTGACTGGATGTACCACGCTAGAAGGTCCTACGGACCCCGGTGACCCGTTTGAAAGCTATAATCGAAGCATGGATAGTTTTAACAATAACGTCGATCGTTATGTATTGAAGCCCGTCGCGATAGGTTATCAGGCAGTAACACCTAACCCGGTGCAAAAAGGCGTCAGCAACTTCTTCAGCAATCTGGATGATGTGCTGGTGATATTCAATGACCTGTTCCAGTTAAAGTTCAAACAATTGGCGTCAGATACAGGCCGAGTCTTAATCAATAGTACGATCGGTTTATACGGACTGATCGACTGGTCAACGGATCTCGGGCTGAAAAAACACGACGAAGACTTTGGGCAGACACTCGGCTATTGGGGTGTTCCGAGGGGGCCATATTTAATACTGCCGTTTTTTGGACCCAGCACAATTCGGGACGCAGGTGGTCGATATGTGGATAGTGCTGGCCTGGATCCGGCCAACAATAATATTCATGAAGGCACGCCTTTCTCCAATCGCGACAGCACTGTCGCCAATTCACTAACCGTCATCGAAACGGTTAACAGTCGCGCTCAATTACTGAGAGCCGGGAGTATTCTAGATCAGGCCGCTTTGGATCGGTACCTTTATATTCGAGAGTTATATTTACAACGACGCAATAATTTGGTGTTTGATGGAAAGCCGCCCAAAGAGGATTGGGAATATTATGAAGAAGACTAGCTGCTAGAAAAAATAGTCCCGATAATGGTAAGCTAAATTTTCACAAAGAGTATTCTAGGATATGAGTTTATTTGATTTAAGAAAAATTATTATTTGCGCGCTTTTTGGATTGCTAGTTTCCTGTGGCAGTGATTCGGACGAGGATAGTAATTCAGATACGTCCTGGGACGTTTCAGGTAAGGCCTTTATGGCTACAATACTGTTTGGAGGCGGAGGTTTTGAAAATGCGGGGAACTCCACCCTGGAGTTTTTCACAGACACATATACCATCATAGGCGGTACCGGAGTAGGAGACTCGAATGCTACCTACACCATCGATACAGGAGGTTCAATCCATATGCAGGATGGTAATGATGCGGACAGAACCTGTTTGGTGTTATGGAGTGGCGCGATAGGAGGGTCATATAGTTGTGTTAGTCAGCCGTCGGGAAGTCAGGCGGGGAGCTACACTGAAATTGTCAGTCGTACTTCGGCACATGCGATTGAGAGACTTTCAGACAATTTTAATTAGTTTTTATTGGCGAGGCCGAGCTTAATGTCATCCCAGTTATTTTCTCCGATTAATTTTCGCGATTTGAAATTGTCGAATCGAATTTTGTTATCTCCGATGTGCCAATACGCGGCAACCGACGGCTGTGCCGGTGATTGGCATTTGATGCATCTCGGGCAATATATGGTATCAGGTGTCGGTATGACGATGATCGAGATGACCAATGTTGAGGCCCGTGGCCGAATCACGCCGTATTGCCTTGGGTTGTTTGATGATAATTGTGAGGCTGCGCTCGATAAAGTCATGCGCTATTGTCGACAGCTCAGTGACACTCCGATTGCAATACAATTGGCACATGCCGGTCGCAAAGCTTCCTGTCTGTCACCCTGGCAGGGGCGAAAAAGATTGTCGGTGAATGAAGGCGGCTGGAAGACTGTTGGCCCTTCTTCGATTACCCACAACGATCAGGTAGTTGCACCGGATGAACTCAGCCTGACGGAAATCGAAGGGCTGGTCGAAGCGTTCGTCTCTGCCGCAGTTCGTGCGGACCGTTTAGGTATCGACGCAATCGAATTGCACGCGGCGCACGGCTATCTACTCCATCAGTTTTTGTCACCGCTGAGTAACCAACGTCAGGATGATTATGGTGGTAGTCGGGATAATCGAATGCGGTTTCCGTTGCAGGTTTTTGATGCGGTTCGTGCGGTCTGGCCCGCTTCTAAACCCCTGGGTATTCGACTTTCAGCGTTAGACTGGATGGATGGTGGTTTGACCCTGGATGATTCGACATATATTTCAGCGCAATTTGTAAAAAGAGCTTGTGACTGGATTGACGTTTCCAGTGGCGGCATCAGTTATGCAGAAAAAATTGAAACCGGACCGGGATATCAGGTCGGGTTTAGTGGACAGATTCGAAAGGCAACCGCTGCGAAAACAATCGCAGTCGGTATGATCACCGAGGCCGAACAGGCCGAATCGATCATTCAAACCGGTCAGGCTGATATGGTTGCGCTTGCCCGAGGCCTTTTATTTAACCCACGTTGGGCCTGGCATGCTGCGATCAAACTGGGTGAAGAATTTGAATATCCCGATCGCTATCAACGTTGCGCACCGGCCAATATGAACGCATTTTAAGTCTATTTATATTTACCCATCAGGATAAAATAACACCGATAATTGGCGCAAACTGGCAGGTTCAACCTTTTTCTCCAGGTAGCATTTTTATCCCAAACTCAAATCAGAGGGCCATCGGTTGAATGAAGAATATTTTAAAATGAGCGTTTTTGGCTAGGGGCTCTCAATCGAATAATGCAAAAGAAATTCAGTATTGGATTTACTGGATTCACCCAGACTAATAAATCCTTCACCGGTTAACGTGATGCTTTCCTGATGTAAAAATAGTTCGATGTTATTGTGATTGATGTAACTACCGTTAGCGCTGTTATCAACGAAAATAAACTTACCTCGATTACATTCTATTCGACAGTGTTGGCGGGAAGCCTGCGCAGATGAGATGACCAGGTCGCAGTTCTTTCCCCGTCCCACCGATAAATTGGTCAGTGTATTGCTCGACATCCGTATGTTGTTGCGTTGGAATTGAAGGTTTAATACTGAAGGGACGGAGCTTAATATCTTGTTACCGACGAGTTGGGTCAGTTCTTCGGTTTGCTCCCAGACCACATCGTAAATATCAAATGGCTGTTCTTTACCTTTAACCGTCGTCCGGGTGAAATGGCGACAATGGCTCTTATTCGAGCGGCGCAAATTTTTGAAGGTATAACCGGTAATGAATGTCTTGCCGCCGCGTGCCAGTCCTGCGATTCGAGCCGCAATATTTACTGTGTCACCGAATATATCCCCTTCAGAATTGATGATTGGGCCGTAATGGGCGCCAACCCGGATGTCCAGTTTGTAGTCTCTAGACGGGGCCGTCTTTTCGAGTAAATGCACATGCATTTCCTGGGCGGCTTCGATGGCCTGATCGGGAGAGGTAAATTCACACATGACTTCATCACCGATTTTTTTGATGACTCTGCCCTTTCTGTTCTCGATAATGCGGGACAATTGTCTCAGGGTTGAAGAAATGAGTTCTTCGGCAAGCGTATCTCCTAAAATTTCGTAAAGCCGAGTACTGCCAACTATGTCAGCAAACATCACAGCAACTTCTTGATCTTTAGATCCCACAGAGTCATACCGATATTAATTCCATCAAGTATATCAAAGGATAAGATTTTTAATGTAGTATCGCTCCATTCTCAATAGAGAATTAGTTGTCAAACTGCAGTCTGTAGTCTTAGGAGAGTTGGACGTCGGTATCCGTTTAAAATTTAATCTGGCGATGCTTCTCGTTTTTGTTATTGGATTCATCGCTGCAGTTTTCCTGGTCAAAAATATTCTCCTCGAAAATGCCAAGGAAGAAGGGCCCTTAAAGCACGAATCATGATGGAAGCAGCGCGGTGTATGCGTGCCTGTACAGTCGAAGAAATCAGGCCCCTTTTAAACCAGATCGATACTAATGAATTTCTATCGCAAACCGTCCCGGCCTACGGTGCAACAGCGATTATGAATCAACTCTGAGAAGCCTATCCAGACTATTCCTATAAAGAAGCCGTCCTGAACTCCACTAATCCTGAGCACAAAGCGGCTTCCTGGGAAGAAGATATCATTCAATATTTTCGAAACTATGGCGACGTAAAGGAATATACCGATGTCACAAAAATTGATAAAGGCTCGTTTACCTCTGCGATATCTCAACCGCCAGGTCGAAGTTTCGATGATGACCTGTTGAAAAAATCGGTGAAGGTTACGGTGCTTATATCGGGCCGTTAGCAAGCCGGCTTGTGCAGAATTTTTCGACTTCGAGTCAAGACCTCGAACATCTGGTGAATGCGTTGGCGAATGAAATTCCAAATGCGAATAACTGCCAGAAGTTTAAAAGCACGTGGCTTTAACAGCCGGAAATATCAGGCTAGACGCGAGTCAAATCTGTAGTTGCTGAGACGTTCAACCTGATTGTCCCCAATAAGGAACTGGTCTTCGAGTTTGACACCCTGACCGGCTTTTTCGGAACCGATATAACTTTCGATACAAATTATCATACCGGCTTCCAGGTGGCCTTCGAGAGGATATTCTTCGCCGGGTTTCACAGGGGGGATATTCGGGAATTCACCAGACATTCCGAGGCCATGTCCAATACAGTAATAGCGACTAGATTGATGTTCGTCTGGGACTTTCCAGGCTTTTTCGGCGAGTTCGCGATATTCCAGTCCGACTTTTAATAAACCGGCATTTGTCTCGAGTTGATCGAACGCTCTGCCATACAACTTTTTCTGGATATTCGTAGCAGCTTGATCACCGCATAAAAAGCTACGTGAAAAATCGACCGCGTAGTCATGATAACCAATAGCATCGGTATCCAGACAAATTAAATCACCTGCTGTCAGAACACGAGGACCACATTCCTGGAAATATGGGAAGGTATTGTCGCCACTCTGGCACAGACGTGTCGACAAATACTGTCCTTCGCCGGTGATCAACCCATGATGTAATTCTGCCCAGATATCAACTTCGCGCAGTCCGGGTTTAATTTTTTCTTCAAACCCCTTTGTTGCGCATTCCACCCGGCGGATTGCTTCGCGCATATATGATAGTTCTTCGGTCTGTTTAATGGCGCGTGCCGGGATCATTGCATCATCAGCATGACGAAGCTCGAAGCCAGCGCTCCGAAGGGCATCTACTATTGGGTATGGAAATCGATCGATGCCGAGTTGATCAATCTCCAGATTAAAATCTTTGAAGACGGAAACAATTTGCTGAGTGAAAAGATTGGCAGCTAAATCCGCTTTTCCTCCGGAACTGATTTGACACAAACCGAGCGCGGGGAGAATGTCATCGAGGGTCGGTAGATTGGTCGCTAAATGTTCACTGCCGGCATATTCATAAAGAATGGCAGGGCCTTCTGC
>JBLIOG010000022.1:0-27521 GCA_047639625.1 Gammaproteobacteria bacterium | reverse complement strand
AAATTCGACGCAAATGATTAAATGGTGATTGATTTATTGTGCTCAGGTGAGTACTCTTTGCCGCCGTTTTGTATCGGTAAAAAACATGCGTAATGTCCTGATAGCTGGCAACTGGAAGATGAATGGCAGTCCTGAGTCTGTCGTTGAACTGGTGGAGGGTATCAAAAATGGAAACGCAAGTGATGCTCAGATTGCGATATTTCCGCCAGCCATTTTTTTAATGGAAGTGGGTCGTATATTAGGTAATAGCGATGTTTTGCTGGGTGCGCAAAATGTTTGTGATCATGCGAATGGAGCCTATACCGGCGAAATTTCGGCGCAAATGTTATTGGACGCCGGATGTTGGTATGCCCTGGTCGGACATTCGGAAAGACGGTCGCTATATCAGGAAAGTAATGATTTGGTGGCGGCACGATTTGAAATGGCGATAAGTGCAGGAATAGTTCCGATATTGTGTGTTGGAGAAACCCTTGCGCAAAGAGAAGCCGGTGTTACGGAAGAAATTATTGCCGAGCAGATAGAGGCTATCAGTAATACGCAAGGCTATGAAGTTTTTGAAAAAAGTGTAATTGCCTATGAACCGGTCTGGGCGATTGGCACAGGTAAAGTGGCTAGTCCACAACAGGCGCAGGATGTTCATCATTTTATCAGGGGTAAAATTTCGGCTCACAGCGAAACCACCGGTGAAAAAGTTCAAATTTTATATGGCGGAAGTATGAATCCGAGGAACGCTGTTGAATTACTTGCACAAGAAGATATAGATGGCGGGCTTATCGGTGGTGCCTCGCTTAAGGCAGAAGATTTTTTAGCCATCGCGCAATCGGTTTAAGGTAGATTTATGGAAAATTTAAACAGCATTTTATTAATCGCACAGGTTATTCTGTCGATATCTTTAATCGTGTTGGTATTAATACAGCATGGTAAAGGTGCAGATGCCGGAGCCGCCTTTGGCAGTGGAGCATCTTCGACTGTCTTTGGATCACGCGGTTCTGGGAATTTTTTAACCAAGGCAACTGCGGTCATAGCAACCTGTTTTTTTATAGTCTGTATGGGATTGGCTTATATGGCCAGTCACCGTGAAGGACCACAAAGTATTTTGCAAAGCATTACGAATTCTGGGGCCGTTCAGGGTTCTACGATTTTGCAATCGGATTTGCCGCTTGCGGATGAATCCACGGGTAACACGGCAGGTGATGACCTACCTCCTGCAGATTAAAATTTTTGCCGATGTGGTGGAATTGGTAGACACGCTATCTTGAGGGGGTAGTGGCGAAAGCTGTGCCGGTTCGACTCCGGCCATCGGCACCATAATTAACAGGGCGATTGCTTTAATCTTTTAGTTTGAGACATTGAATTTTTCGCGTTTACAGCTATATTATAAAACAGATACAACTCTAATAATCATCATCAAAATGCTTAAGGTTTTGATGATGATTCTTGACTCTATTTTCGGGCCACCATAGACTAACGGCACTATCTCTTTCTATCTCAATCGGACAGTATTTTTTAGATGCTAGGTAACTATTTTCCTATCCTTATTTTCATGTGCGTAACACTGGTTATGGGTTCCGCATTTATAGTTCTCGGTAAACTTCTGGGCCCGTCAAGGCCCGATGCTGAAAAAAACTCACCTTATGAATGTGGCTTCGAAGCGTTTGAAGATAGTCGCATGAAATTTGATGTTCGATATTATCTGGTAGCCATACTCTTCATCATATTTGATCTCGAAATTGCATTTTTATTTCCCTGGGCAATTGTACTGGATGAAATTGGCACGTTTGGTTTATTAGCAATGGCTGTATTTCTTGGCGTGCTGGTAGTTGGATTTATTTATGAATGGAAAAAAGGTGCGCTTGAATGGGAATAGAAGGAGTTTTCGAGGAGGGCGTTTTTACTACTTCCGCCGATAAATTGATTAACTGGGCTCGAACGGGATCAATGTGGCCCATGACCTTTGGATTGGCCTGTTGTGCCGTTGAGATGATGCAGGCTGGCGCCGCCAGATATGATCTGGATCGTTTCGGAATCATTTTTCGTCCCAGTCCAAGGCAATCCGATGTCATGATCGTTGCAGGAACCCTGGTTAACAAAATGGCACCTGCATTACGCAAAGTTTATGATCAGATGGCCGAACCTCGATGGGTAATTTCAATGGGTTCCTGTGCAAATGGGGGCGGTTACTATCATTATTCGTATTCTGTGGTGAGGGGCTGTGATCGTGTTGTCCCAGTTGATATTTATGTGCCTGGTTGTCCTCCGACGGCAGAGGCATTGTTATATGGGATTTTGCAGTTGCAAAACAAAATTAAACGAACTAACACAATTTCGCGATAGTTATGCCAACCTCACTGCAGCAACTATCGGATGCTCTAGAAACAACTTTTGGTGACAAACAGGTTGAAATCAGCGAAGCCTACGGGGAATTGACCGCAATTGTATCGCCTGAAAATCTTGTTTTAGTCGCAACAGAGCTACGAGACTCTGATGTTTTTTCTTTCGAGCAACTCCTTGATGTTTGTGGCGTCGATTACTCACAATTTGGTCAGGTTGAATGGCAAACTTCAGATGCCAGTCGGTCTGGTTTTAGTCGGGGTGTCAGTGATGCCTCAAGCGCTGGGCGTTTACAATTCGGGGATGAAGTGGTTTCGGTTGCTAGTAGTGGAACTCGATTCGCCGCGGTTTACCATTTAATTTCCTATAAATATAATCGAAGGTTGCGCCTAAAAGTTTTTGCCAGTGATGATGATTTTCCGGTAATCCCATCGGTCATTAATGTTTGGCGAGTAGCGGACTGGTATGAAAGAGAAGCGTTTGATTTATTTGGGATTTTATTTTCTGATCACCCAGATTTGCGCCGAATACTGACTGACTACGGATTTGTCGGTCACCCATTTAGAAAAGATTTCCCAATGATTGGTCATGTTGAAATGCGTTACGATCCAGCCAAACAGCGGGTCATATACGAGCCCGTTAGTATTGAGCCTCGCGTGCTCGTGCCGAGGGTGAAGCGCGAAGATCATCGTTATCTATCGGATGATCCAGAAGAGGCACAAAACGATGCCTGAAATAAAAAATTACACGCTTAATTTTGGTCCTCAGCATCCTGCCGCACACGGTGTGCTTCGGCTGGTGCTGGAAATGGATGGTGAAGTCATTGAGCGAGCTGACCCACATATAGGCCTTCTGCATCGTGCGACTGAAAAATTAGCTGAAACCAAGCCATACAATCAGACGATTGGATATATGGATCGTCTTGATTACGTATCCATGATGTGCAATGAACATGGTTATGTTTTGGCCATTGAAAAGCTGCTGGATCTCGAAATCCCAGAACGCGCAAAATATATTCGTGTCATGTTTGATGAGATTACTCGAATCTTGAATCACTTAATGTGGATCGGAACCCATGCGCTGGATGTTGGCGCCATGACTATGTTTCTTTATGCTTTTCGAGAGCGTGAAGATTTGATGGATTTGTATGAGGCAGTATCTGGAGCCAGAATGCATGCGGCTTATTATCGGCCGGGTGGGGTCGCCCGAGATTTACCTGATGCAATGCCGCAATATCAGGTAAGCCGGTGGCGTAGTAAAAAGGATGCTGATGAGCTCAATGAAAATCGACAGGGTACTATGCTGGACTTCATCGACAATTTCACACTTCGATTTCCTGGATATATAGATGAGTATGAAACCTTACTGACTGACAATCGTATCTGGAAGCAACGAACTGTTGGAATCGGCGTGGTTTCTCCCGAACGTGCATTGCAGTTAGGTTTTACGGGGCCAATGTTGCGAGGCTCGGGTATTGAGTGGGATTTAAGGAAAAAACAGCCTTACGAAGTTTATGATCGAATGGATTTCGATATTCCGGTCGGAACCAATGGTGATTGTTATGATCGTTATCTGGTTCGTGTTGAGGAAATGCGACAGTCCAACCGAATTATTAAGCAATGTTCTGAATGGCTTAAACATAACCCAGGAATCGTTTTAACTGAAAATCATAAAGTTGCAGCACCACGTCGCGAAGTCATTAAAGCCGATATGGAAGGTCTCATTCACCACTTTAAGCTGTTTACTGAAGGTTATACATTACCGGAAGGCGAAGTGTACACAGCAATAGAGCACCCAAAAGGAGAGTTTGGCGTATTTTTAGTATCAGATGGTACTAATAAGCCGTACCGGTTAAAAATTAGAGCACCAGGGTTCGCGCACCTTTCCGCAATGAATGAAATGGCCGAGGGTCATATGTTGGCTGATGTTGTAGCGATTATTGGTACTCAGGATATTGTTTTTGGTGAGATTGACAGATAATGAGCTTACTCCAAAATTCAAAAATTGACCTGTTAAGCAGCCACACTCTTGAAGAAATTGATATTTCGGTTGCCAAATTTCCTGATGATAAAAAGCGCTCGGCTGTTTTACAGGCGCTTAATGTTACGCAACATCAAAATAAAGGCTTTCTCACGATCGACTTGATGGATGCGGTAGCTGAGTATCTTCAGCTTCCAAATATGTATGTATATGAAGTGGCTTCATTTTATTCTATGTATGAAACTAAACCCGTTGGCAGGAATAATGTGGCAATCTGTACGAATATTAGCTGCATGCTTATGGGGTCAGATACAATCGTTGATCATGTAGAACGTAGACTCGGTATCAAAATTGGTGAAAGTACTGATGACGGTAGAATTTATCTGAAATGTGAAGAGGAGTGCCTCGCTGCTTGTGCCGGGGGACCCATGATGCAGGTTAACCATGTGTATTACGAAAACCTCACGACCGAAAAAGTTGATGACATTCTGGATGGGCTGGATTAATTAATGGCTAATGAAGTCTGCTTTGCAACAAAACAATTTGATGAACCCTGGTCAATGGAGAGTTATTTAAAGACCGGTGGTTATCAGGCACTTAAAAAAATTGTTGATCAGAAGATATCTCAGGAAAATGTCATCGAAGAGGTCAAGGCGTCAGGTTTAAGGGGCCGAGGCGGTGCTGGGTTTCCGACTGGATTGAAATGGAGCTTTATGCCCCGTAAAGCGGCTGGTCAAAATTATATTGTTTGTAATTCTGATGAATCCGAACCCGGAACCTGTAAAGATCGCGATATATTGAGATTCAATCCGCATGCGTTGGTTGAGGGCATGGCGATCGGTGGTTACTCTATAGGAGCCACAGTAGGTTATAACTATATGCGAGGCGAATTCATGGACGAGCCTTATCGACATTTTGATAATGCGGTTCGTGAAGCTTATGACGCTGGTTATCTGGGGAAAAATATTTTAGGTAGTGGCATTGATTTCGATTTGCATCCTGTATTAGGTGCAGGTGCCTATATCTGCGGAGAAGAAACAGCGCTGCTGGAATCGCTAGAAGGAAAGAAAGGTCTGCCGCGTTATAAGCCTCCTTTTCCTGCTAATTTTGGTTTGTATGGTAAACCGACCACAATAAATAACACTGAGTCACTCGCTTCTGTTCCCGCGATTATTCGCAATGGAGCGGCCTGGTTTTCGGATTTCGGAATTCCGAATAATGGGGGTGTGAAATTATTTTCTGTTTCAGGCCATGTTAATGCACCGGGCAATTTTGAAATTGGAATGGGCACTCCTTTTTCCGAATTACTTCAAATGGCCGGGGGGGTGCGCGATGGTAAAAAATTAAAAGCGGTTATTCCGGGTGGATCTTCAGTTCCCGTTTTAACCGCAGAGATGATGATGGAATGTACTATGGATTATGACTCCATTAGCAAAGCTGGCTCAATGCTAGGTTCAGGTGCAGTGATTGTCATGGATGAAACTACAGATATGGTTCTAACGCTGCGTCGTATTTCTCGATTTTATTACTCCGAATCTTGCGGTCAGTGTACACCTTGCCGTGAAGGGACTGGATGGCTATATCGAGTGTTGTGTCGGATTGTAGATGGAAAAGGCCGGCCTGAAGATATTGAACAACTGGAGACGGTTTCTCACAAAATCGAAGGTCGAACAATTTGTGCATTGGGTGATGCAGCTGCCATGCCAGTCTGGAGTTTCATCAAACATTTTCGTCATGAATTTCAGTATTATGTCGAACATAAACGTTCGATGATTGATAACGCCGCCTGATCGGGATAGAGCTACGATGAGCGAAAGTATTACAGTTACGATTAACGGTCAGGAGCTCCAGGCACAATCTGGTAGTTTGTTAATCGATGTTGCCGATGACAATAATATTGTTATCCCAAGATTTTGTTATCACAAGAAACTTTCGGTAGCTGCGAACTGCCGGATGTGTCTTGTTGAAATTGCACGTGCTCCGAAGCCAATGCCCGCCTGTGCAACTCAGGTAGCCGATGGCATGGTGGTGAATACGCGTTCAAAAAAAGCACTTGATGCGCAAAAGTCGACGATGGAGTTTCTGTTAATTAATCATCCTCTGGATTGCCCGATTTGTGATCAGGGTGGTGAGTGTGAATTGCAGGATGTTGCCATGGGTTTTGGCGAAGGTATCTCCCAATATACCGAGCAAAAACGTGTTGTCATGGACAAAAATATTGGCCCACTAATAGCAACTGATTTTACTCGATGTATACACTGTACCCGTTGTGTTCGTTTTAGCGATGAAATAACAGGACTGCAGGAACTTGGTGCGACTGGTCGCGGTGAGCATGTTGAAATTGGAACCTATATTGCAAAATCTGTCGGATCTGAGCTGTCTGGCAATGTGATCGATATATGTCCCGTTGGCGCGTTAACAGCGAAGCCGTCTCGTTATACCGCACGCCCATGGGAGTTGACTCAGCACGCGACTGTTTCACCGCACGATTGTGTTGGATCAAATTTGTTTTTACACAGTCGAACAGGACGGGTTATGCGTGTTGTTCCCCGTGAAAATGAATCAATCAATGAATCCTGGATTTCAGATCGTGATCGTTTTAGCTATAGCTCAATCCAGTCTGATAAACGCTGTCGCGTTCCAATGGTTCGGGAAAATGGAAAGTTAAAAGAAATCACCTGGGAATCTGCGATCGAGATTGCTGTCGATAAGCTGGGTGCCGTTGCTAATAAAGACGCAGATAAACTGGCTATGTTGATTAGTCCTCAGGCAACCTTAGAAGAGCATTTTCTCTCGCAGAAACTGCTTCGTGGACTCGGTTCTAATCACATTGATCATAGAATCGGACAAGTTGACTTTCAACAGCAGGATAAAGAACCGGTTATGCCCTGGTTAGGTCGTTCGATTGAATCATTAGAGTCGCTGGATGCTGCCCTGGTAATTGGTGCAAATCTTAGATTCGAGCAACCTATATTAGCGCATCGTTTACGCAAAGCTGCGATTCATAATGGAGCGAAAGTCGCTACCATCAGTCATTTGTCTAATCAGGGTAATTTTGACCTCTTAGCCGATATGAATGGTTCCAGAGAGAATCAGCTGCGTGATTTGGCGGCAATTGCCGCATCAATTGCGAAATTATCCGAAACTGGAATAACATCAGTGATCAAATCACTGACTGATAAAGCGAAACCTGATGATGGGCATAGAGCGGTTGCCAAGGCATTATTAGAGGGTGAGCAGTCAGCCATCATCGTTGGACTTCAAGCCATCGCGAATCCGTATCTATCAAATATTCGCGCTCTCTGTGAATATATTACCAGTGCTACTGGATCTACATTAGGTTATTTATCAACCTCTTCTAATAGTGCTGGTGCTTGCCTATCGGGTAGTTTACCGCATCGTAAGGTGGCCGCCGAACAATTGAAATCGGCAGGGCAAAATGTAATGCAAATAATGGCATCCAAACATGAAGTGTTGATTACTTTTGGTTTAAATCCGGAATGTGATTTGGCCAGCCGTTCATCAAGCGAAGAAATTGGCCGACAAAATGACTTCATTATTGCATTTGATAATTTTGAAAATGAGTTTAATCAGGCCAATGCAGATCTCATTCTTCCATTGGCTGTATTTGCAGAGACATCCGGGACTTTTGTTAATGTAGAAGGCCTGTGGCAGAGTTTTAAGGGGTGTGTGAATCCAGTCGGTGAAGCTCGTCCTGGATGGAAGATCCTGGCGTCTCTGGGGCAATTACTGCTACCTGGTGAATTCGCATACCAGACTTCGATAGACGTTAAAGATGAAGTCAGAGCAGCGTGCAGTGATTTACGTTTAAATAATTTAACGGGATTTGAATCTTCTCTAAAATCGTTACCTGCAATTAATAAAAGCCTTCAGCCCAATGTTCTTTTGCCATTGTATAGCAGCGATGAATTAACTCGATTTTGTGTTGATCTGCAGAAAACATCAATTTCCAGAGCTCAAAACTCTGTGGTGATGAATGCTGAGCAGGCAACAAAATTGAAATTACTCGATGCAGAAACTGTGCAAATCAAATCGGCTAATTTATCGGCGACTTTACCCATTCGAATTGATGAAGCCGTCGCTGATGGATGTATCTGTATTCCTGCAGGATTGATTGATTCTGGGTTGAAAGAAACCCTGATTCTGGAGCGGGTATCGTGACCGAGACCTTTAATTCAGCCTGGTTTTGGCTCCCAGATTCGTTGCAATACCTGATTTTTACGCTAGTGAAAGTTGTCATTATCCTGGTTCCTTTGTTCATTGTCGTTGCTTACTACACGCTTGCTGAACGCAAAGTTATTGGCTATATGCAACTTCGTAAAGGGCCTAACCGAGTTGGTCCCAAAGGGTTGTTCCAACCTTTCGCGGACATGTTCAAACTGATGTTTAAGGAAATAATTATTCCGACAAAGTCGAATCGATATTTATTCCTGATTGCACCTGTCATTACTTTCGCGCCTTCTATGGCAGCCTGGGCTGTTATTCCATTTAATGACACTTTAGTTTTTAGTGATATAAACGCAGGCTTGCTTTATATTCTTGCGATGACGTCGGTCGGGGTTTATGGGGTTATTATCGCGGGCTGGGCATCCAACTCTAAATATGCGCTATTGGGCGCTATGCGATCAGCCGCACAAATTGTGGCCTATGAAATTGCGATGGGTTTTGCGCTGGTCGGGGTATTGATGGCCGGCGGAAGTTTAAATCTCGGTGAAATTGTCCAAAGCCAATCCGGTGGAATAGGGCACTGGTTTTTCATTCCACTATTTCCACTTTTCATAGTCTATTTAATATCGGGTGTTGCAGAAACCAATCGTGCACCATTTGATGTCGCTGAAGGCGAGTCTGAAATTGTCGCAGGATTTCATGTTGAATATTCTGGTATGACTTTCGCGGTCTTCTTTCTTGCCGAATATGCGAACATGATTTTGATCGCATTATTGTGTGCACTCCTGTTTTTTGGGGGTTGGCTTAGTCCTGTTCCTGAGTTAGCGGGCGATAGTATTGGTTGGTTATTTGCGAAAACTTCAGTCTTTATGTTGTTGTTCCTGTGGTTCAGAGCAACATTCCCTCGGTATAGATATGATCAGATTATGCGACTGGGATGGAAGGTATTGATACCGGTAACTATTTTTTGGCTGACTGTTGAAGGCCTGATGGTTTATTTTAAAGTTGGCCCCTGGTTCGCCTGATTATGATTGCAAAAATTCGATATTATCTGAAAAGCTTTCTGTTTCTTGAACTACTGAAAGGCATGAGTATTACCGGGAAGTATTTTTTCCGCAAGAAATTGACGGTTCAGTATCCCGAGCAGAAAACACCGATAAGCCCACGATTTCGAGGCTTACATGCATTACGTCGATATGCTAACGGCGAAGAACGTTGTATTGCCTGTAAGCTGTGTGAGGCGGTGTGCCCAGCTTTGGCTATCACTATTGAATCTGAACAACGCGAAGACGGCACACGTCGAACAACCCAGTACGATATCGATTTATTTAAATGCATCTATTGCGGGTTCTGTGAAGAAGCTTGCCCGGTGGATGCGATTGTCGAGACTAATGTATTCGAGTATCACTTTGAAAATCGGGGTGAGAATATATTGACGAAGGAAAAGCTGCTGGAGTTGGGTGATCGATATGAGGAACAGTTAGCTGTGGATCGTTCCGCTGATGCGCCTTTTAGGTAATGTCCGTTATGATTGAAAGTATAGTATTTTACGTATTTGCCTTCCTAACTGTTATTTCTGCGACGGCAGTGGTGACCGTTCGAAACCCTGTGCATGCGGTATTGTTTCTCGTATTAACTTTTTTTGTCAGCGCAGTGATCTGGATGACCCTCGAAGCAGAGTTTCTCGCCATCAGCCTGGTATTGGTTTATGTCGGAGCGGTCATGGTGTTGTTTATTTTTGTCGTCATGATGCTTGATATTAATATCGCCCAATTACGAGAAGGATTTGTACGCTATCTGCCGTTGGGATTGGGTGTCGCCATTATTATGGGTTTGTTGATGTTGAATGTGGTAACAGGGGATTTATTTTCAGCTGCTAATTTTGTAGAACCAATTGCCCGTGGTGCTGATTACAGTAATACCAAGGCGCTGGGAATGGTTTTGTATACCGAACATGTATTCGCTTTTGAAATAGCCGCCGTCATTTTGTTGGTAGCCATTATTGCCGCGATCTCTTTGACCATGCGAAAACGCAGTACAACCAAATATCAGAATCCATCAGACCAGATAAAAGTAACAAAAGCTGATCGGTTGAGAATCGTTAAGATGTCCGCGAGTAAAAAAGAATGACGATAGAACTCAGTCATTATTTAATTTTAGCGGCGATACTTTTTAGTATCAGTATCGCCGGAATTGTTATTAACCGTAAAAATATCATTATTCTATTAATGTCGATTGAATTGATGTTGCTATCGGTTAATTTAAATTTCATCGCTTTTTCGCATTATCGAGATGATTTGGCGGGCCAGGTATTTGTCTTTTTTATCCTAACCGTAGCGGCAGCAGAGGCTGCTATCGGCCTGGCAATATTGGTTGTTTTATTTCGAAATAAACAGTCTATTAATGTTGAAGATATCAGTGAGTTAAAGGGATGAGCATGGAATCAATTTATCTAATGATTCCGCTAGCCTCTTTGGCGGGTGCCATTATCGCCGGATTTTTTGGCCGTTTAATTGGTCGTTCTATTTCTCACTGGGTCACCATATTAGGCGTTGCAACATCCTTCTTTTTATCATTAGTTGTTCTAAAAGATGTAGCGTTAGATGGCGCTCCGATCTACAACCAGGCTCTCTATACTTGGATGTTAAGTGATGGAATTCGATTTGAAATCGGATTTCTGATTGATAGCTTGAGCGCTTTGATGATGGTGGTAGTCACCAGTGTTTCATTGATGGTGCATATCTATACGATCGGATATATGCAGGAAGATCCAGGATATCAGCGCTTTTTCAGTTATATATCACTTTTCACATTTGCCATGCTGATGCTGGTTATGTCCAATAACTTTCTCCAGTTATTTTTTGGGTGGGAAGCCGTTGGCCTGGTGTCCTATCTGCTGATCGGGTTCTGGTATACCCGGGATAGTGCGACATTTGCGAATCTAAAAGCATTTCTGGTTAATCGAGTGGGTGACTTCGGGTTTTTGCTCGGGATTGCCCTGATACTGATGTACACCGGATCGCTTGATTATTATCAGGTATTCGATCGTGCTGAAAATATGATTCCAGCCACGATGGAAGTTATTCCTGGCATCGAATGGTCGGTCATTACTATGGCCTGTATTCTTCTTTTTATCGGTGCGATGGGTAAATCTGCACAGGTGCCATTGCACGTCTGGTTGCCGGATTCTATGGAAGGCCCTACACCCATATCCGCATTAATCCATGCTGCAACAATGGTGACAGCGGGTATTTTTATGGTTGCCAGAATGTCCCCATTATTTGAAATGTCAGAGACGGCATTGTCTTTTGTACTTGTAATAGGTGCAACTACGGCCTTTTTTATGGGGCTGGTCGGCATCATACAGAACGATATTAAACGTGTTGTTGCCTATTCTACTTTATCTCAATTGGGGTACATGACCGTAGCATTGGGAGCTTCAGCTTATTCTGCCGCCATTTTTCACCTGATGACGCACGCGTTTTTTAAGGCGCTTTTATTCCTTGCAGCGGGTTCGGTCATTATCGCCATGCATCACGAGCAAGACATAAGAAAAATGGGTGGGCTGAAAAAGTATATGCCGATTACCTACTGGGTAACTTTGATCGGTTCATTGTCTTTAATTGGATTTCCAGGTACGTCGGGATATTTTTCAAAAGATGCTATTCTAATTGCAACTGATAACTCTAATCTTTGGGGCGCTGATTACGCCTACTTCGCGATACTCCTGGGCGTATTTGTGACTGCTTTCTATTCATTTAGAATGTTTTTTCTGGTGTTTCATGGAGAGGAGCGAATGGATGAACATACGCGTTCACATCTGCATGAAACCCCCGCAGTTGTGACTATTCCTCTGATTTTATTGGCAATTCCTTCTGCGATATTAGGCTGGTTAAGTATTGAAGCGATTTTGTTTGACGGTTATTTCGACAATGTGATTTTCGTTCTCGGAGATCATGGTGCAATGGCAGCCGTGGGCGAAGTTTTTCACGGGCCTTTGGCATTTGTTATACATGGCTTTCTCGGTTGGCCTGTTTATCTGGCAGCCGCAGGCGTCACATCGGCCTGGTATATATATATGAAAAATCCAGCTTTTGCCGAGAACACTCGAAACAGGTTCGAGTTTTTATATAACTTGCTCGATCAAAAATATTATTTCGATAAATTCAATCAAGCAGTCTTTGCAACAGGTGCAAGAGGAATTGGGCATTTGTTATGGAGATTAGGCGATTCGTTATTGATTGACGGTCTGGTAGTTAATGGTAGTGCACGATTGGTAGGTTGGTCTTCTGGCGTTATTCGAGTCATTCAAACCGGTTATTTAAATCATTATGCATTAGCGATGATTTCCGGACTGATTTTATTGCTCGGATGGATAGTTCTCGGCTGAACAGACAGGAAACAAGGTAATAAAATTTATGTATGCTGACTGGCCTTATTTAAGCCTCGTAATCTGGACACCTATTATCGGTGGCATACTGGTATTGCTTGCGGGTGACAAAGAACCCGCGGGGGCGAGAAAAATCGCGCTATTGGTCTCTATAGTCACTTTTCTGTTGTCTATACCGCTCTATACCCAATTCGACCTTAATACACATTTACCTCAGTTTGTAGAAAGGAATAGTTGGATACCGGCATTTAATATTGAGTATTACCTTGGCATTGATGGGATATCTATGCCGCTGATTCTGCTGACGTCTTTTATGACTATTATTGTTGTAATAGCGGGATGGGAGGTCATTCAGTATCGGGTATCACAATACATGGCGGCTTTTTTAATCATGGAAGGATTCATGATTGGAACCTTTTCTGCGCTTGATTCGATATTGTTTTATGTGTTTTTCGAAGCCATGTTAATTCCGATGTTTTTGGTGATAGGAATTTGGGGTGGTGCTAATCGAATTTATGCCACGATGAAGTTTTTCCTTTATACCTTCATTGGCTCGGTTCTCATGCTGGTTGCGCTAATTTACATGTATGGGAAGTCCGGTAGTTTTGCAATTTTCGATTTACATAATCTACCGCTTACTCTGAATGAGCAAATCTTAATCTTCCTCGCATTCCTGGTCGCTTTTGCCGTTAAAGTACCCATGTGGCCGGTACATACCTGGTTACCAGATGCCCATGTTGAAGCGCCAACTGGAGGCTCAGTAATACTAGCTGCGATTATGTTGAAGATCGGAGGATACGGGTTTTTACGGTTCAGTTTGCCGGTGACGCCTGATGCAAGTGCAGAGTTAGATTGGTTAATCATCACTATGTCCTTAACCGCCGTTGTTTATATTGGATTTGTCGCCCTGGTTCAACAGGACATGAAAAAACTAATTGCCTATTCTTCGATTGCACACATGGGCTTCGTTACATTAGGATTTTTTATAGTATTTCGAATATTTGCCAGTGAGCAAGGAACTCAGGGCGCGGCGCTAGCACTTGAGGGCGGAATGGTTCAGATGGTGTCGCATGGTTTTATTTCCGGGGCAATGTTTCTTTGCGTCGGTGTCATGTATGACCGCATGCATAGTCGGCAAATTGCAGACTATGGTGGTGTCGTGAATACTATGCCAGTTTTTGCTGCATTTATGGTGTTCTTCGCCATGGCTAATGCGGGACTACCGGGCACATCGGGATTCGTTGGTGAATTCATGGTTATTCTGGCCAGCTTTAAAGCTAGTTTCTGGATTGCATTTCTGGCGGCTAGCACCTTAATTTTAGGTGCTGCCTACACGCTTTGGATGGTCAGACGTGTAATCTTTGGTGGTATCGCAAATGATCAGGTTAGGGCTTTAACGGATGTAAATCGACGAGAGGTTCTATTCCTTTCTATTCTTGCTATAGCTGTACTAGCACTGGGAATCTGGCCTGATCCATTGGTTGAGGTGATGCATGCCAGCATCCAGAATCTACTGAATCACATTATGATTTCTAAAATTTAGGCTGCCATGTCCAATTTTACCCAACCTGATTTATTACCCGCATTGCCTGAAATGGTTATGCTCGGAATGACATGCTTAGTATTGATCCTTGATTTGTTCCTACCCCCGGAAAAACGAGGTGTTACGCTCTTTTTTGCCGTACTGACATTACTGTTGACCGTGGCTGCGGTAGTCTTCGTGGCGCCTGTTGACAGCATTTATAGCTTTGGAAATAGTTTTGTACTCGATCAAATGGCGGTCGTATTGAAAGTAGCGGTTTGCCTGGTTACTGCTCTGGTTTTTATCTATTCTAGAGATTACTTAATCGATCATGATATGTATAAGGGCGAGTATTATGTGCTGGGATTATTTGCGACCCTTGGCATGATGATCATGATTTCGGCACATAGCTTTTTGATGGTGTACCTGGGTCTTGAACTGCTGTCATTATGTTTGTATGCGATGATCGCTTTTAATCGAAATTCGTCAAAAGCATCTGAATCGGCCATGAAATATTTTGTTTTAGGTGCGATGGCCTCTGGCTTGCTTTTATATGGAATATCAATTTTTTATGGAATCACGGGTACACTGGATTTTACTATTTTGTCGACGTCGGTAAATCAACAGATAATAGATAATCCAATCGCGCTTGGTTTTGCATTAACCTTTATTGTTGTTGGATTGTCCTTCAAGTTTGGAGCTGTACCATTCCATATGTGGCTACCCGATGTTTATCAGGGGGCGCCAACCTGTGTCACTCTGTTCATTGGAACCGCGCCTAAAATTGCGGGGTTTGCTATGGCAATTAGATTACTGGTCGATGGTCTTCCAGGACTGTATTTTGACTGGTCTCAAATGTTAATGGCATTATCGATTGCCTCTTTGATAATCGGTAATATTATCGCTATTGCTCAAACCAATTTCAAAAGAATGCTCGCCTACTCCACGGTTTCACATGTAGGATTTATTTTTCTGGGCCTGGTGTCGGGTTCGGCTAACGGATATGCATCGGCGATGTTTTATACACTGGTTTATGCCATTACTTCATCAGTTGCGTTCGGAATATTAATTTTATTGAATAGAAAAGGGCACGAAGTCGAAATGATTTCAGATTTAACCGGGTTGAACCAAACCCAGCCATGGTATGCGGCTTTGATGGCGATTGCCTTATTTTCGATGGCGGGTGTACCACCAACAGTTGGGTTTTATGCAAAGCTGAGTGTACTGCAGTCAGTTATTCAGATAGACTTGGTCTGGCTGGCAGTGCTGGCAGTATTGATGTCAGTGATAGGGTTGTTCTACTATTTACGGGTCGTTAAAGTAATGTATTTCGATTCGACGGAAGATGAGCAATTGATCACCATTAAAGATTCACTTGATGTGAAAATTTTACTCAGTGTCAATTCTCTAAGCCTGATCGGACTCGGTATATTTCCATCTCTGCTGATGGCGTATTGTGTGGGTGCTTTCAGCTAAAGATCTATTTGAATGGATCTTGTCAGAAGCCTGTTAGATTTTATTCATAACCGTCTCTTAGTCGTAGATTGATCTATTCAGATTTTGAGTTCAGATAGTTTACTAAAATTTGATATTTGGCTACTCAAATCTATCAAGATAAATGCAGTTTGCATGGTTTGTTTCAAGTTTACGAATATCTAGCTAATCCCTTGAATACCAATGCCTTATAAAGGTATACTCCGCGCCCAGAACTGTGCGGGCTCCCTCTGGGTTGTGAAAGTAACGCACGATTGGTGCGTTTGCTAGTCAATTTTCATCTTAGATGACTATAGGCCAGCCTAGATTCATGGGTTAAATGTTTGGTCCATCGGCAAAATCGGTAAATCGATTTTTTTGTAATAAATTTTAACTGGCTATTGAGGAACTGACCTCTTGATAGGATAGTAAATTAAAACAGGGCCCACTAAGGGCCTTTTTTATTGGTGATTTATGAGTATCGTCGGATGAATCAGTTATACGATTTATTTGAACCCGTTATCGTCTCTATGGGTTATGAATTAGTTGGGATTGAATTCGGTGGTGGAATCGAGCATGGCACGCTCAGAGTTTACATCGATTCAGAGTCAGGAATTATGCTCGAAGACTGTTCGGCCGTGAGTCATCAGTTGAGCGCTGTGCTGGATGTCGAAGAACCTATTGCCCAGGCTTACGACCTTGAAGTTTCGTCTCCAGGTATTGACCGACCATTGTTCAAGCTGGAAGATTACCATCGATTCTGTGGGAGTCAGGCGAAAATAAAAATGAATGTTGGCTTGCTGGGCCGACGCAATTTTAAGGGTCAGATAATTTCTGTTCTGGATAGCAACGAGATTGAAATTGAAGTTGATGGTGTAAAATATGAACTGCCATTTGCAGATATCGCAAAGGCAAATCTTGTTAGTTGAAGATTGCAAACTGAATCTCCGGAACAAGTTGTCCGGGTCGGAAATGACGGGTAAAAACTAATGGAAAACAAAGAAATACTATTGGTAGCCGATACGGTCTCGAATGAGAAAGGCGTAGATCGTGAAGTTATCTTCGAAGCCATAGAAGCAGCGTTAGCATCGGCCACCAGAAAAAAATATCAACAGGATATAGAGGTCCGCGTCGATATTGATCGGAAAACGGGAGATTACGATACCTATCGCCGATGGGAAGTCGTCGCTTCAGACGACAACGGTTTAGAATCGCCCTTAAGCCAGATTACTCTCGAGGCTGCTCAATTGGATGAACCCGATATCCAGATCGGTGATTTCGTAGAAGATCAAATTGATTCAGTTGAGTTTGGACGTATTGCGGCACAAACTGCCAAACAGGTTATTGTGCAAAAAGTACGCGAGGCTGAGCGCCGTAAGGTTATTGATGCCTATGCTGAACGTGAAGGTTCTCTGGTTATGGGTCAGGTCAAGCGCGTAGAAAGAGGCAACGTTTATGTTGATCTTGGTGACAATGCCGAAGGGTTTATTCCGCGAGAAGAGATGATTCCTCGAGAATCAGTACGGCCGGGAGATCGAGTTCGAGGGTATTTATACAAGATTGCCTCTGAAGTTCGAGGTCCGCAATTGTTTATAAGTCGTACGGCCCCCGAATTCCTAATCGAACTTTTCAAGCTTGAAGTGCCCGAAGTAGGGCAGGATTTAATCGAAATTATTTCGGCAGCCAGAGATCCCGGTATGCGTGCCAAAATTGCCGTCAAAAGTAATGATGCCAGGATGGACCCTGTGGGTGCCTGTGTCGGAATGCGAGGTTCCCGGGTTCAATCTGTTTCAAACGAATTGGCTGGTGAGCGCGTAGATATTATCCTTTGGGACGAGAATGCGGCTCAATTTGCTGTAAATGCTATGTCTCCCGCTGAAGTTACGTCAATTGTAATTGATGAAGAATCAGGCTCCATGGACATCGCGGTTCCTGCAGAGAAATTATCTCAAGCTATCGGTCGAGGTGGGCAAAACATCAAACTGGCGAGTCAGTTAACTGGATGGACACTCAATGTAATGGACGAAGCGGCTGCCGAAGAAAAATCGGAAGGTGAGTCTAGAGGCCTCGTTGAAAATTTCATGGCGCAACTTGACGTAGATGAGGAGGTCGCCATTATACTGGTTCAGGAAGGACTGACGACTATCGATGAAGTTGCCTATATTCCCGAAGCTGAACTGCTTGAAATCGAAGAATTCGATGAAGAGATTGTTCAGGAATTGCGAGGACGCGCGCGTGATGCATTGTTGACGATGGCGATAGCGTCAGAAGAAACAGCTGAAGCCGGTGAACCACAGGAAGATTTATTAAATATGGAATTTATGACTATCGAGTTGGCTCACCAACTTGCAAAACGCGGTATCTGCACAATGGAAGATTTGGCCGAACAGTCAACGGATGAACTGGAAGAAAGTGAAGGACTTGACAATGAATTTGCGGGTAAGTTGATTATGAAAGCGCGCGAACCCTGGTTTGCAGAAGCTGAATAATATTAGTTCTGACGATTCGCAGTAAATACTAGGTATTGGGAAAGAGAAACATGGCATACGTGACTGCAAAACAACTTTCAGAAGTGATCGGCGTCAGCGTCGAAAAACTACTGGATCAACTAAGTGCCGCCGGTGTTCGAGTTTCTGGGGAAAATGACCCTATATCGGATGAAGATAAGCTTAAGCTACTCGAGTCCTTACGCAGTAGTCATGGTAAAGCGGAAGATTCAGGTCCGAAAAAAATTACTCTGAAGCGTAAAAGTAAAAGCGAACTGAAGGTGGCGGGAAGCTCAGGCCGTAATGCTACTACTAAGACTATTAATGTAGAAGTTCGAAAAAAACGTACTTACGTTCGACGGGTTGAATCCGAGAATGAGGCTGAGTCAGATGTATCAACTGAGGATATGTTAGTTACTGCCGTTGAAGACGCCTCACCGACTGATGTTTCGAATATTGAAGTAGTTGCTGAAACAGAGCCCGAAGTTGAAGTAGAACCCGAAGTCGTGGTCGACGAAGCAACATTACTGGCCAGAAAAGCAGAAGAGGAAGCGGCACGAATTGCGGCTGAAGAGGTTCGCATTCAAGCTCAACAAGCTCAGGAAATTGCTGAAAAGAAAGCTTATGAAAAAAGCATGGTCGAGGTGGAGCTAGCACAAAAGGTAATTGTAAAACAACAAGCTGAGGCAGCGGCTGCTTTAGCCGCAGAGGCCGCTCGAATACAATTGGAAGAAGCGACTAAGCAGGCTGCCATAGCAGCTGCGGCAGTTGCGACAGCTGGTGAAAAGTCGGGCAAACATGGCCGAGGTGCCGATAAAAATACCCGATACGGTAGAAAAGAACTACACGTTAAAGATGGCCCAGGTCATGGGTCGCGTAAACAGAAATTCAAAAAAGGGCAACGGCAGGTTTCCGATGTTCAAAATCAACATGGGTTTGAACGACCCACAGCACCAGTCGTTCGAAGTGTAGAAGTTCCAGAAGCAATTACAGTCGCTGAGCTGGCCCAGCGAATGTCAGTAAAAGGCGGCGATGTTATAAAAACCCTAATGCAAATGGGGACTATGGCCACTATTAATCAGGTTCTGGACTTGGATACGGCAACTCTCGTGGTCGAAGAAATGGGCCATACCGTTGTCGCTATTATAAGCGAGGATGCCTTTGAGCAGGAATTGATTACCAGTGCTCAGCAGGAAGGCGCTTTAAAGGTTAGCCGTCCTCCAGTGGTTACCATTATGGGCCATGTTGATCATGGTAAAACCTCATTACTTGATTATATTCGTGAAACTCGAGTTACCTCCGGGGAAGCTGGCGGTATTACTCAGCATATTGGTGCCTATCATGTAGAAACTGATCGAGGTGTCATAACCTTCCTCGATACCCCCGGACATGCTGCTTTTTCTGCAATGCGTGCTCGTGGTGCTCAGGCAACTGATATTGTGGTTCTTGTTGTTGCAGCGGACGATGGTGTAATGCCACAGACCAAAGAGGCTATCGAGCATTCACGTGCGGCTGGTGTACCGATTGTTATCGCGGTCAACAAAATGGACAAGGAAAATGCCGATCCTGATCGAGTAAAAAATGAGCTTTCTGCGTATGAAATTATCCCTGAGGAATGGGGTGGCGAAAATATATTCGCGCATGTTTCTGCGATAACCGGTGAAGGTGTTGATGGCTTACTAGAGGCGATCTTACTGCAGTCTGAAATTCTCGAACTGGAAGCGGTCGATAAGGGGAATGCGAAAGGTACCGTTATTGAAGCCACGCTTGATAAAGGCCGCGGAGCAGTTGCCACGGTTCTAGTACAGTCAGGTGAATTGAAGCAAGGTCAAATGTTGTTGGCAGGTACGCAATTTGGCCGTGTACGTGCAATGTATGATGAATCGGGACTAGCCATTAAATCAGCAGGCCCTTCAATGCCGGTTGTCGTGCTGGGCTTGTCCGGCGTGCCAAATGCTGGCGATGAGGTATTTGTTGTTGAGAACGAACGTAAAGCTCGAGAATTTGCTGAAACGCGTGAAGCAAAGATTCGTGAAAGCAAATTATCAGATCAACAAAAAGCTAAAATGCAAAGCATGTTCGATGCAATGACCGAAGGTGAAGTTGCTGAAATTAATGTCCTGGTTAAATCTGATGTTCAAGGAAGTTCAGAAGCTATCCGTGAATCATTGAACAAGCTGTCGACTAATGAAGTTCGTGCCAAACTTATATCCTGTGGCGTGGGTGGTATTAACGAATCAGATATTAATCTTGCGGCAGCATCGTCTGCGATTGTTGTCGGTTTTAATGTTCGTGCCGATGCGTCTGCCAAACGGGCCGCGGCTGATTATGGAATCGAAATTCGATATTACAGTGTAATTTACGATATTATCGATGATATAAAAGCTGTAATGTCAGGCATGTTATCACCCGAAAAACAGGAAAATATTATTGGCCTGGCAACCGTAAAAGACGTTTTCCGTTCACCGAAGTTTGGAGATGTAGCGGGTTCAATAGTCATTGAAGGTGTCGTAAGAAAAGGACAACCAATTCGTGTACTTCGTGATAATGTTGTTATTTATGAGGGTGAACTAGAGTCCTTACGACGATTCAAGGACCCTGTAGACGAAGTGAAAGTAGGTACCGAATGTGGTATCGCAGTGAAGAACTACAACGACGTTAAACCGGGAGATCAAATCGAAGTGTTCGAACGTATAGAAGTAGCAAGGACACTCGATTAATTAAATATGCCAAAAGATTTTTCCAGAAGTGAGCGACTAGCCTCTCAAATTCATCGGGAAATTGCTGGATTGATCCGGCAAGGGGTCAAAGACCCCAGACTGTCAACCCCCAGTATTCTCGATGTTGAAGTGAGTCGTGATATTACGCAGGCTAAGGTGTATTTCAGTGTGCTTGACCCAGACACTGCTGAAGACTGCCTGCTCGCGCTAAATTCAGCGAGTGGCTATCTGCAACACGCAATAGGGCGGGTGTTGAAATCGCGAATAACGCCTCGGTTGAAATTTATTTACGATGACACCGACCTCAAAGCGCAGCGTCTGTCCAACTTGATTGACGACGTGATCGCGCGCGATGAACTAAAGCAGCATGATTAATGGGGCGATCTGCCCGTAAGCCTGCAGGCTTTCGAGATGTCGATGGCATTCTTTTGCTCGACAAGCCTCTCGGTGTAAGTTCAAATCGAGCATTGCAACAGGTAAGGTTTTTGTTTCAAGCCAATAAGGCAGGTCATACTGGAAGCCTTGATCCACTCGCTACTGGCATGTTGCCCATATGTTTTGGTGAGGCGACAAAATTCTCAGGCTATTTAATCGACTCTGATAAATCGTATCGTGCAGATTGCCAATTGGGCGTGACCACAACAACGGGCGATACCGAGGGCGATGTTATTGAAACGTGTCCGGTAAAGGTTAATCAAGCGGATATTGAACAGGTTTTGACTCAATACAGAGGCGCGATTGAGCAGACCCCACCGATGTATTCAGCCATTAAAGTAAAAGGACAGCGGCTCTATAAGTTGGCCAGGCAGGGATTGGAAGTCGAACGCCAGTCGAGATCGATCACTATAAACAACCTTACCATTGTTGATTTTAAAGATAATCTACTGAGGATCGAAGTCGGTTGTTCAAAAGGAACCTATATCCGCACTCTGGCTGAAGATATCGGCAAATCACTAGGTTGTGGTGCTCATTTGACTGGATTGCATAGAATAGCAGTACATCCTTTTTGGCAATCTGATTACCATAGTTTTGAGAGTTTAACTAACAGGGCAAGTCAATCTTTGAAACAAATAGATGAATTATTGCTCCCGATTCATGCCGCTTTAACTGATTATCCCGAAGTTTCTATCTGTTCTGCGGACGTCGAAAATATAAAAATGGGTCGGGTCTTAACGGGCTATGAAGGAATGGTTCCGGGGCTAATCAATTTAATGGCGGAAAATGTAGGGTTTATGGGTCTTGCAGAGGTCAATGTCGAAGGTCAGATTAAAGCGAAAAGATTAATGAATACAAGCATATAGCTATCAGTTGTAAATTCAATTCAGTTAACCCCGATAAAACCAGCGAAAGCCCTTGTTACTGTAATCTCTGGTAGGTAGAATACTCGCCTTTTTCGGGCCTACAGAGGTTTTTTCATGTCAATGTCAGCTGAACAGAAGGGTTCCATTATTTCGGAGCATCAGCAGGGTGAAGGTGATACAGGATCACCGGAAGTGCAAGTTGCACTCCTTAGCCACCAAATTAGTCACTTAACCGAACATTTCAAAAAGCATATCCATGACCATCACTCCCGTCGTGGATTGCTGAAAATGGTAAACCAGCGACGTAACCTGCTTGATTATCTGAAATCAAAAAATCAGGATCGTTACAAAAATCTAATCGGCAAGTTAGGATTGCGTCGATAACACAATGCAGGAGTTTCTGTGAATCCAATCAAGAAGACATTTCAGTACGGCGCGCATCAAGTCACGCTGGAAACAGGTGAAATAGCTCGGCAGGCGAACGGTGCTGTTTTCGTCAATATGGCCGAAACGGTTGTTATGGTGACCGTTGTTGGTAGTAAAAATGCCGATTCAGGTCGAGGTTTTTTCCCTCTAACCGTTGACTATATCGAGAAAACTTACGCAGCTGGTAAAATTCCTGGCGGTTTCTTCAAGCGTGAAGGACGGCCAAGTGAAAAAGAAACACTGACCTGTCGCCTAATTGATCGACCAATCAGACCGTTATTTCCTAAGGGCTTCATGAACGAAGTTCAGGTTGTAGCAACGGTTGTTTCGATGAACAACGATATCGATCCTGATATCCCTGCCTTGATTGGAGCCTCCGCTGCTTTAGCGATCTCTGGTTTACCATTTAATGGTCCTATTGGTGCTGCTCGAGTTGGATATAAAGACGGTGAGTACCTGTTGAACCCAACGATTAGTGAACTCGTTGAGTCGGATCTAGATCTAGTTGTTGCGGGCACCTCAAATGCAGTCTTAATGGTTGAGTCTGAAGCTAACTGTCTTTCCGAAGAAGTAATGCTTGGTTCAGTGGTGTTCGGTCATGAACAATTACAAACTGTTGTTCAGGCAATTAATGAGTTCAGTGCTGAAGTTAATGCAACTTCATGGGATTGGCAGGCTCCAGTATCAAATGATGCTGTCAATTCTCAGGTAGCAGAGCATTCTAAGGCGCTTGTAACTTCAGCCTATTCAATTGCTGACAAAATGGAACGCCAGGACGCGATGTCTAAATTGAAGTCTGATACTGTTTCTGCACTGGTTTCGGATGCCGAAGGTTCGCCATCTGAAAGTGATGTTAAAGCAGCGATCAGTAAACTCGAAAAGAGTGTTGTTAGAGATCGTATTATTGCCGGTGAAAGGCGAATTGATGGTCGAGATACCCGGACAGTTCGTCCCATAACTATCCGTACCGGTGTTTTGCCGCGTACCCATGGCTCAGCATTGTTTACTCGTGGAGAAACTCAGGCACTTGTTGTGACTACTTTAGGCACTGGACGCGATGCGCAAATTATTGATGCGATTGAAGGCTCCCGAAAGGAAAACTTCATGATGCACTATAACTTCCCGCCATCAAGTGTGGGTGAAGTTGGACGAGTAGGAACTCCGAAACGTCGTGAAATTGGACACGGACGACTCGCCAAGCGTGGCGTTCAAGCTATCATGCCTTCAATTGATGATTTTCCATACGTTCTTCGCATTGTTTCGGAAATTACCGAGTCGAATGGTTCTTCCTCTATGGCCAGTGTTTGTGGTGCGAGTTTATCGTTAATGGACGCGGGCGTACCGGTTAAAGCGCCTGTAGCTGGTATTGCGATGGGCCTCATCAAAGAAGGTGATAAATTCGCAGTATTGTCCGATATTCTGGGTGATGAAGATCATCTGGGTGATATGGATTTTAAAGTCGCGGGTACCACTGATGGTATAACTGCCCTTCAAATGGATATAAAAATTGATGGCATTACGACTGAAATAATGAAGCAGGCGCTGGATCAAGCTAAAGATGGTCGACTGTTTATTTTAGAAGAAATGGCTAAGGTCATCAGCGAAAGTCGATCTGAAATGTCTGAATACGCACCTCGACTGATCTCATTCAAAATTAATCCCGAGAAAATTAGAGATGTCATAGGTAAGGGCGGATCTACAATTCGGGCTATCACCGAAGAGACTGGCGCTACCATTGAAATCGATGATGACGGTATTGTTAAAATCGCTTCAGTAGAAAAAGCGGCTGGTGACGAAGCGCGCAGACGCGTTGAGATGGTAATTGCTGAAGTTGAAGTTGGAGTGATTTACGAAGGTAAAGTCGCTAAAATTATGGACTTTGGTGCCTTTGTTAATATTCTACCAGGCAAAGACGGATTGGTTCATATTTCACAAATTTGTGAAGAACGTGTGGAAAATGTGAGTGACAAACTCACCGAAGGTGACATTGTAAAGGTCAAGGTTCTTGAGGTTGATCGCCAGGGTCGAATTCGGCTAAGTATGAAAGCGGTTACTGCCGATGACGCCGTTACTGCAGAGTAATCTGGTTATTGCAAAAGGTAAAAAGGGAGTCAATTGACTCCCTTTTTTTGTGAATTATAAAAGCTTAAACATTGTGCCACAGTAGGGACATCGAGACTTTCCCCCGTTTTCCTCAACCGGAATATAGACGCGTGGATGTGAGTTCCAGAGGCTGGAACCTTCGATCGGGCAATGAATCGGTAGATCGGCTAATTTGACTTCGATGGCTGTTTTAGCATTCGGAGTTGAAAAGTCGCTTTGATGGGATGCAGTGTTTGGATTAACCATAGTTAGTTTTAGTCAATAAAAGTGAGTAAGTCCAGATGCTTCTGGTTTCTACCATGTACAAGGTCAAAATAATCTGTTTGAAGTTGTTCGGTGATTGGCCCTCTTTTTCCACTACCAATCAGTCGATTGTCTAACTCAGAAATAGGTGTCACTTCGGCCGCAGTCCCGGTAAAAAAGGCCTCGTCAGCAATATAAACTTCATCTCTGGTAATACGTTTTGCGACAATTTCTAAATGACGATCCTGTGCCAGCGTGAAAATAGTTTTGCGGGTTATTCCGTTTAATGCAGAAGTCACTTCGGGAGTATAAATGACTCCGTCTTTAATAATGAAGATATTTTCTCCGCTGCCTTCTGCGACATAACCTTCTGGATCTAGTAGCAGGGCCTCATCATAACCATCTTTCAAAGCTTCGCTTAACGCCATCATTGAATTGATATATTGGCCGTTAGCTTTTGCTCTTGTGGCAGCGATATTGACGTGGTGTCGGGTATAAGAAGATGTTTTTATTCGTATGCCTTTTTCCAGCGCTTCCTGTCCAAGATAAGAGCCCCATTCCCATGCGGCAACAATACAATGCACTGTTAAATTATCGGCTCTTAATCCCATTCCTTCAGAACCATAAAAGCACATAGGTCGTATGTATGCACTATCCAGTTTGTTATCTCGTACGGCGGCAATTTGTGCATCTACTAATTGCTTTTTATTGTAAGGAAGATTCATTCCCAAAATTTTGCAGGAATCCATAAGTCGGTTGGTGTGCGCGTCTAGTGCGAAAATTGCAGTGCCCTGATCGGCATGATAAGCGCGAACGCCCTCAAAACATCCCATGCCATAATGTAATGTGTGCGTTAAAACATGAACAGTCGCATCTCTCCAGGCAACCATTTCACCATCGAACCAGATCAGACCATCTCGATCGGACATTGACATAATTTTTCTCCACTAGGGCAGGCTGAAACAGCTATTCCAGCATGCTTTTACCTGATTTAACTGATTGATAATTACCTCGCTATCGACCTCGGCTGGTTTATTCTGCAAAACGGTTTCATGCAGCAGGCGATGATAGGTTTGGTAGATTTCGATCAATGACACAAACGAGCCATCAATCAGGTTCCTTTCAAGCAGAACCCTGATAAGACTAATATTATCAGAATATGAATAAATCGAGCCAATGTTATTTGCATGTAATAAAACCCAGAATTGAACCATGAATTCTATATCGATCATGCCACCGCGAGAATGCTTCAGATTTACGTGTTCAGCTTCCGGTGGATGATTGGCCTGGTACATTTTTTCGCGCATATCGACTATCTCACGAGCTAAATTATCACTATGACGAGGAAGTGCGAGGATATCCCTTTTGATGTTTTCAAATGGTAGTTTTAACGCCTGATTACCGGCCACCAGTCGGGCACGAACCAGAGCCTGATGTTCCCAGGTCCAGGCTTTTTCCCGCTGATATTGGGCAAATGCGGAGATGGTCGAAACCAGCATTCCGGAAGCCCCGTCAGGACGCAAGCGCGAATCAATTTCATAGAGTTTACCGGCGCTGGTTAAAACATGGGTCATAGATATGATTTTTTGAGCAAGCCTGGCAAAGTACATGCTGTTATCGATAATTTTTGGACCTGAAGTCTGTTGGTTAGAGCCTTGGGAGTCGTGAAGAAAGATTACATCGAGGTCTGATTGATAATGTAGTTCCTGTCCGCCCAATTTGCCATAACCAATAATGGCAAAATTTGCTGATTTCGTCTGTTCATCGATCTTGTATTGTGGATCGCCGTGGCTTTTTTCGAGCATATCTGATGCCAGTCGATATATTGCTTCAAGTACAACTTCGGCAAGATCACTGAGGTAGTGACCGACTTCGATCGTTGAGATTTCCTGTGCTAGTTCCGCGGTTGCTATTTCGAGGGTCTGTTCCCGTTTAAACAACCGCAGCGTATCCAGCTCAAGCTCCTGGTCACCAGAGACATTCTGTAACTGTCGCGATAGATTATCCTGAAGAATAATCTTACTAAATCGATCTTCTAAAGGTCCACTACTAAATAAATTTTCCAGTAACATCGGGAAACTACTGACTTCATCAGCGACCCATTCACTTAAATCGAAAAGGTTAGCAATTTTCCCCAGTAATGGTCGGTTTTGATATAGGAATTCGAAATAAACACTCCGGCCAGCGATCGATGCAAACAACTTTAGGAGCCTGGCAAAGAGGACGTTCGGTTGACGTCCTGTCAATAAAGTACGCAGCAATTCAGGAATCAGTGTATTGAATCGTTGTTTCGCTTTTGCTGACATGAACCCCCAATCTTTTGATCTATAAAAGTTTAGTAATTGCTGGTTGATGTCT
>JBLIOG010000021.1:0-27783 GCA_047639625.1 Gammaproteobacteria bacterium | reverse complement strand
ACCTCGGCCTGGATCACTATTGATAAATCGATGCAAATAAATGCTAAAGCCAAAGGGCAATCGGCAGAGGTGATATCTTTCCAGATAAGCCTGCCCATCAGGTCCATTGATGACTCGACAACGAAGAACCGCGCTTATTTTGTATAAAATTACTTTAAGAATCGACATGATTCAAAACCTGAAATTGATGATTCTGCTATTATCGCTTTAAGGTAGCTCATGTCGTGAGCCTGGTTAGGTAAATAATGGATAGAACTGAAAGATTCCACCTAATTGATCAGATGTTAAATCAATATCGGGTCGTTAGTCGTGAGCAGTTTCTGGATTCATTGGAGGTATCTCCAGCAACCTTCAAACGTGACCTGGAATATCTGCGCGACCGTCTCGCAGCACCTATAATCTGGGACTCTGACCTTCGTGGCTACCGCTATGATCTGGAAGCGAATAATAATTATCAGTTACCCGGTCTTTGGTTTAACACGGGTGAGATTCAGGCACTATTAACCATGGATGCTTTGCTCGAAAACTTACAACCTGGAATGCTTTCTAATCAAGTTAATCCGCTTCGATCCAGAATTCAGTTGTTGCTTGAAAAAGGTGATCATAGCCTTGAACAAATACGAAAAAGAATTCGAATCATGGCTCCGACTGCCAAACCTTATAAAAGTGAAATTTTTCAGTCAGTTTGTCAGGCTGTATTAAGCCGGTTTCGATTAGAGCTCGACTATTACAGCCGGCAAACCGACAGTGTTAGCCATCGAGAGGTTTCTCCTCAGCGTTTAACTTACTACAGAGATAACTGGTATCTCGATGCCTGGTGTCATTGGCGTGATGGGCTGCGAAGCTTTTCAGTGGATGCCATTAAACAATGTCGACTTTCTTCTACGGTTTGTCATGGAGTGGAAGATCATGAGCTTGATCTGGAATTTCAGAGTGGATATGGAATTTTTTCTGGCGTATGTGTCAACAAAGCTTTGCTAAAGTTTTCGCCAGTTGTTGCGCCCTGGGTCAGCCAGGAGCAATGGCATCCTGAACAAAGCGGGAGATTTGACGAGCTAGGGTTTTACTGGCTAAATTTACCCTATAGTCAGGATACCGAATTGATAATGGATCTACTCCGTTATGGTGCGGAAGTTGAAGTTATTGAACCTGATTCGTTGCGAACGAAAATAAAACGCCGTATTGAAGAAATGTTTAAAAACTATGCTATAGATTGATACTGTTATATCTGTATAGTTATATATTTTATTGTGAGCAGATACAACGATAAACTTTTCTTTAATAAAATATAATTTTTACTTGATTTTTGGCTTGAGCTGGTAACACGAAATTGAGTGATAGGTTGAAATTCTCCATTATTAACTTTGTGCCTAATGAGTGTTTAATTTGGTATCGGTTTGTGATAAATTTGGCCGCCCTTATTAGGTTTTGATCATTTCTAACCGATCAAAATTTCATCTAAAGGGATAGTGAAAATAAAAATTGAACCAAGGAGTTTCGTGAGTAATTTAGAAGAGCATCCTTATTTTTTAATCGGTTTAACACCAGTGTCAGAAGGCTCGCCTTGTGGCGAGAACGTGCGTTACGAACAGGATTTCGAACAACTGGAAGCCGAGCTTGGTAAGCAGGAATCACTTTCCGCTGAAACGGTAGATTGGGAGGTTGTGGCAAAACTCTCTGCCAAAATTATTCAAAACTCTTCGAAAGATTTATTAGTCGGTTCCTACTTCTGCTATGCCTTGTTAGTCAAAGAAAACTATGTGGGTCTGGCGATTGGAATCAAAGTTTTAAATGACATGATATCCGAGCATTGGGATTGCCTATTTCCACCCGCCAAACGTTTGCGGGCCAGGGCAACTGCATTTACCTGGTTAGTTGAAAAAGCAGCTTTGAAAGTCGCTGAAAAAATTCCGACTCCAGCAGAATCCGAAGCCGCAATATTTGCTTTTAATAGTCTCCGTGAACTTGATAATAATCTAGTCGAAAAGATGGGGGACCAGGCTCCTATGCTGAACGAGCTTTCCCGACCACTTAAAAGCTATAAACAATCTGCAGAAGCTGAATTAGTCGGGCAGGTTGCTGCGACGCCTGAACCTGAGGCGGTCGTAGCTGCAGAATCTGTGCCCGCAGCATCAGAGGCGCCTTCACAGCCGGAACCCGTTGTTGCAGCGCCAGTTCCTGCTGCCCCGGTTGCCGAAAAAGCTAAAGCACCAACTGCAGCTGCTGTAGAAACTGGAAATCTTGAATCTGAGGCTGATACGAAGAAAGCACTTCGACAGTTACAAACCGGTATTCGAGATATTGCCAGTTTTCAGGTATCACAAAAATTATCTGATCCAAGGCCTTATCGCCTCGCGCGAGTTTCTGCCTGGATCGTGGTCGAAAATGTGCCTCCTGACAATTCTGGTTTGACTCAAATTAATCCTCCTGCAGCAGAACGAATTAAATTTTTTGAATCCTTGATCGATAAATCTGATCACCGTACTTTGGTGCCCGAGCTTGAAAAAACTTTGTCTCGGTCACCATTTTGGCTGGATGGACATTTTCTGGTGGTAAAGTCGCTACGCCAACTGGGTGCCGAATATGAAGCCGCCGTGCAAACCGTGATTCGCGAACTCAATAATTTTCTGTCGCGGTTACCCGAGGTCATCGATCTGTCGTTTTCAGACGAATCAGCCTTTGCGAATGATCAAACCCGGCTATGGATCGAGTCCGAAGTACAAGCGCAGGCGAGTGATACCGGCGATGGTGGTCAGCAGGCAGCAGGTGACGCCTGGTCAATCGCACTCACTGAAGCCAGGCAGCTCGTTGCTGGTGGGGACGCACAAAAAGCACAGACTTTGATGAGACAGGGTTTTGCCGCCGCCGCTCAGCTGCGCGATCAAATGTACTGGCGCTGCGCAGTTGCCGAATTGTCGATGCTGACCGGTCTGGTCGAAAATGCATCAACCATTCTTGAGCGATTAAGTGAACAGTTAAAATCAAGGCAAATAGGCGAGTGGGAACCACAACTGCTGGTACTCGTTTATACGTTATTATTTCAATCCTATCAAAAACAGCAAAAGTCAAAAAAGGACGATAAGGTAATTAAGGACAAGATGGACCTCGCTTATACCCAACTCTGCTGGTTTGATCCCGTTAACACACTATCCCTAAAAGGAGGATAAAAAATGGCCGATGGTTCCGTAGCACCTAAAGAGCGCGTCAATATCGTTTATAAGTCAAATACTGGCGATCAATCAGAAGATGTTGAATTGCCGTTAAAGTTGCTGATGCTAGGCGATTTTACCGGCAGACAAAGCGATGTAACGGTCGAAGATCGTGAACCCGTTAATGTCAATAAGGAGAATTTTAATGACGTGATGTCAAGTATGAAGCTCAGTCTTGACCTGAATGTCACGAATACGTTGGCAGAGGATGATGAGGTGTTGCCGGTTCATCTGGATATCAAGCAGATGAACGATTTATCACCCGATAGTATTGCCAAACAGGTGCCTGAATTGAACAGTATGCTGGAAATGCGCAGAGCGCTGCTGGCTCTAAAGGGCCCTCTTGGAAATGTACCGGCTTTTCGTAAAACGATTCAAAATCTGTTGAATAACGATGATTCGCGTGCGCAAATGATTAAAGAACTCGGTCTCGACGACTAGTAACAGACTTATAGGTGATTGAAATGGCAGAAGAACAACAACAATCTGAACAGGCCGCGGCTGGAGAATCGGGCGGTTCTCTAATTGATCAGATTATGCAGGAAACCCGTCTTAAACCAGCCGACGAAGGCTATGAAACCGCGAAACTTGGGGTTCAGGCATTTATTAGCGATTTATTAGTACCTCAGCGAAAAGGCGAAAAGGTAGAGCAGAAAGTCGTTGATGACATGATCAATGAAATCGATAAACGAATCAGTCAGCAGGTTGATGAAGTCGTTCATCATCAAGATTTTCAAAAGCTCGAATCTGTCTGGCGTGGTTTGAAGCTGGTTGTCGACCGTTCAGATTTTCGTGAGAATATCGGTGTGGAGATACTCAGTGTCTCGAAGGAAGAATTGCTGGAAGATTTCGAGGATGCACCGGAAGTGACGAAATCTGGACTTTACAAGCATGCTTACTCCGCTGAATTCGGTCAGTTCGGTGGTAAACCTTATGGTGCGATTATCTCTGATTACCAGTTCTCCCCGGGTGCGCAGGATGTCAAGTTGCTCGGGCAGATGGCGAGCATTAGCGCTATGACACATGCGCCTTTTATTGCTGGCGCCGGTGCAGAATTTTTTGGCATCGATAGTTTCGATGGCATGCCTAATCTAAAAGATCTCGAGTCGATTTTTGAAGGGCCGCAATATGCTAAATGGCAGGCTTTTCGGGAATCTGATGATTCACGTAATGTGGGATTGACTTTGCCTCGTTTTCTACTGCGCCAGCCTTATGGCGAAGACAATCCAAGCAAGTCTTTTAATTACAACGAATCTGTAGAAGGTTCAAAAGAAAAGTTCCTGTGGGGTAATGCTTCCTATGCGTATGCAACCAATTTAACCCGGAGTTTTGCCAAATATCGCTGGTGTCCGAACGTGATTGGTCCGCAAAGCGGTGGTGTTATTGAAGATCTGCCGATGCATAAATACCAGGAAAATGGTGAAACCTTAACCATGCCTCCAGTTGAAACCATGTTGTCTGACCGTCGTGAATTTGAACTCTCTGAGCAGGGATTCATAGGTTTGACCGCACGTAAAGGCACCGATAACGCGACCTTCTTCTCATCCAATTCACCTCAAAAGGCGAAGTTTTTTGGCAATAGCCCTGAAGATAAAGACGCTGAAACTAATTACAAGCTAGGTACGGAATTACCGTATTTGTTTGTGGTTAATCGTCTGGCGCATTACATCAAGGTATTGCAACGGGAAAATATTGGTAGCTGGAAGACGCGCAGCGAACTGCAGTCTGAGTTGCAGTCCTGGATTCGTCAGTATGTTGCCGATCAGGATAATCCACCTGCTTCGGTGCGCAGTAAGCGGCCATTACGTGAAGCCAAAATTGAAGTGGCCGAAGATCCGGGTAATCCGGGCTGGTTCCGTGTTGATATGGCGGTTAGACCTCATTTCAAATACATGGGCTCTAGCTTTACCCTGTCATTAGCCGGCAAACTGGATAAAACCTAGGGAACGCGGGAGCACTTTATGAAACCAAATCTCCAGGGACTTATTTCCCGGCTCAATCCGTACTGTACCCGGGCGCTGGAAGGCGCTTCCGGGTTATGTGTTAATCGTTCCCATTATGAAGTGTCAGTCGAACATATACTGTTGCAATTAATGGAGGATGAGCGTTCCGATATTCCTTTATTGCTCGCGCATTTTGATATCGATCCGTCAGTATGGGTAAAGCAGTTGCAACAGGAACTGGAGGGTTTGAAAAACGGTAATCCCGGAAAGCCGGTGTTTTCCTCAGCACTGCTCAACTTATTTGAAGACGCATGGATCGCGTCGTCAGTGCATTTAGGGCAAAGTCAAATTCGCTCGGGTGCGCTTTTGGCTGCATTGTCTGACAATCCGTTACGTTACGGTGGTGCCTTCCTCGAATCCATCGATAAAATTTCGATAGAGGAAGTGAGCAAGCAATTCGATAGCCTGATGGAAGTTTCGAATGAAAAATCCGATGCACCGGCAGCTTCTTCTGGTGCTGTTTCATCCGCGGGAGGATCTGCGCTCGAAAAATTCACCACTAATTTTACCGAAAAGGCTCGAAACGGTGAAATTGATCCGGTATTTGGTCGCGATAGGGAAATTCGGCAGATGATCGATATATTGGGTCGCCGTCGCAAAAATAATCCGATTGCTGTCGGCGACGCCGGTGTTGGTAAGACGGCTGTTATTGAAGGGTTGGCGTTAAAAGTTGCCGAAGGCGATGTACCTGAAATTATTCGAGATGTAGATATCGTCGAACTGGATTTGGGTGCTCTGCAGGCGGGAGCCAGCGTAAAAGGAGAGTTTGAAAGTCGATTAAATGGTGTTATTAATGAAATAAAAGCGTCGGAAAAACCCATTATTCTGTTTATTGACGAAGCGCATACGTTGATTGGTGCTGGAGGTAGTGCAGGCACCGGTGACGCCGCTAATCTGCTTAAACCTGCGCTTGCTCGCGGTGAGTTACGTACCATTGCAGCAACCACCTGGTCGGAGTATAAAAAGTATTTCGAAAAAGACCCTGCACTGGCGCGGCGTTTTCAGCTCGTCAAACTGGACGAACCATCAGTAGAAACTACCGCGATCATATTGCGCGGTTTACGCAGTGTTTATGAAAAAGCACATAATGTTTATATTCGTGATGAAGCTATCGTCGCGATAGCTGCAATGTCCGCACGTTATATCACGGGCAGACAGTTACCTGACAAAGCGGTGGATACCCTTGACACGGCCTGTTCTCGCGTAAATATCAGTATCGCGTCAAAACCACCTGCGATAGAAGACCTCGAGCGCACTACTCAAATTAAAGAGCGCGAAAAAAATGCGCTTGAACGCGATATCAAAACAGGACGCGCGAATGATAGTGAACGTCTAAACAATTTAATCGAAGAAATCGAGCAGAATAACGAAAAAATTGCTGTCGAAATCGAAATCTGGCAAGAGCAGAAGAAGTTGGTCGACAACGTGATCATATTGCGTGGCGAGGTTGATGAAGGCAAGGGCGACGAGAAAGATCTGGCGGTAGCGATTGCTGAACTAGAAGTCTTTCAGAAAGATAAAATCAAAATTTCATATGAAGTAACCGCAGAAGTAGTGGCCGATGTCATCTCGGACTGGACTGGTGTGCCGGTTGGCAATATAGTCAAAGACGAAGCCACCTCGTTACTCAGCTTTAACAAGAGCCTAAAAGGCTGGGTTAAGGGTCAGGATCACGCGATTGACGTGATCGATTCGATCATTCGTACCGCAAAAGCCGGTTTGCAAAACCCCGATCAGCCGCATGGCATTTTTCTGTTTGTCGGCCCGAGCGGTGTCGGTAAGACTGAAATGGCACTTGGCATTGCAAACCTGATGTTTGGTGGGGAACAGTTCATGACGACCATCAACATGTCTGAATACCAGGAAAAACATACCGTTTCGCGTCTCGTCGGTTCACCAGCTGGTTATGTCGGTTACGGAGAAGGTGGGGTATTATCCGAAGCCGTGCGTCAGCGCCCATACTCAGTGGTATTGCTCGACGAGGTGGAAAAAGCCGACCTCGAAGTGATGAACCTGTTTTACCAGGTATTCGATAAGGGAACTTTGTCGGATGGTGAAGGAAGATCGATCGACTTTAAAAATACGATTATTTTTCTTACATCGAACCTGGCATCTGCCACTATTATGGAAATGTGCGAGGGCGACACAATGCCTGCAGTGGAGGATTTAACCGAAGCGATTCGTGGTGAATTACAGGCGCATTTCAAACCTGCTCTGCTCGCACGCATGACCATTATTCCATTCTTCCCGCTAAAAGGTGAAGTATTGAATTCAATTGTCAAATTGAAACTCGACAAAGTTGGCAAGCGCCTGAAACAGAATCAGGATCTGGATTTTGATTTTGACGATACCGTAGTCGAGCAGATTGCATCGCGCTGTAAGGATATCGAATCGGGCGCGCGCAATATCGATCACATTGTAAATAAAACTCTATTACCTCTGATCTCGACGCAGATATTAAGCAATATCGGCAACGAGACAGAATTCAGCAGTCTGCAACTTCGTATTAACGACAAAAGTGAATTTGACGTCACTTTATCGTGAGATTAAGTCGTAGATTATCCATCGAAGCAACTTAAAGTAGGAGCATAAAACATGCCAATACCAGCATATATGAGCGTCACAGGTGTAACCCAGGGTCTGATATCCGAAGGCGCGCTGTCGGAAGACAGTGTCGGTAACCTGTTTCAGGAAGGTCATGATGAAGAATTCATGATACAGGCATTCGAGCATAATATTACGATTCCACGTGACTCACAAAGTGGTCAGCCTTCTGGTGTGCGTATGCACAAGCCACTAAAAATCACTAAAATATTTGATAAGGCTTCGCCGTTGCTTTATCAGGCGCTAGTCACGGGGGAGAGTCTGGAATGTGAGATCAAGTGGTATAGAACTTCACCAGAAGGTGTCCATGAACATTATTTTACGCAGTTGATCGTAGGCGCAGTAGTTGTTGATATGAAAGCTGTTATGCCTAACTGTCAGGATCCTAATAATGGGCATTTTGGACATCTTGAAGAAGTCTGCTTTAGCTATAGTGACATTACCTGGACTCACGAGATCGGTGGAACCGAAGGTAGTGATAGCTGGCGTGTAGCCGCTGGAAGCTAACTAAATATTAGCTCTAGCGTGTTCCATACTCTCAAGTGGCTGATTTATATTGGTCTGTTGTTCCTAGTGGTATCCTGTTCTTCTACTCCGACCGAATTGACGGTCGAAGAAGAAGAATGGATCTATGAAGTTCGAGCAATAAACCTGGCTATTAGGGCGGCCGCTGACGTTAATTCTGTTAGCGGCCGCCCTCATTCTATCGCAGTTGGGATTTTTCAGATGAATGACCCTAATACCTTCAGTGGATTGGCCGTTACTCGTGAAGGTGCCGTCGAATTGTTACAAAAAGGTAAGATTGACGATACGATTGTGAATTTCCAGTTAGTCACCTTGCGTCCAGGTGAGCTTAAAAAGATTTCTATTAGCCGAGCCCAAACGGCTAAATATATTGGTGTTATAAACGGCTATTTTAAACTGAATCCAAAAACCGATATAAAAGTATTTCCGATTCCGGTTAGGGCTATAAAGCGCGGGTTGGTTGAAAAAACACTCGCTTTTACAGCATTAATTGCCGACCAGGCCAAAGCTGTGCCAGGAAAGTTAAATATATATATTGATTTGGGCCGAACGGGTTCCAAGCAAATTGTAGCGCTCGAAGATGAAATTATTAAGCAAAACCGAGTAACGTCAGAAAAGCAGGTAACTCAACAGGAAAGCTGGCTCGAAAGTTTAAAATCATCTGCGGGAAGTAGCGAATAAAAAATGATAACGCTTAGTTTGCGATATTACTGGAATACCAACGAGGTTCATTGTGCACAATAACAAGCCGGTTTTTTGGCACCAGGGGTTATTCCTACAGCCACAGCATTTTCAATTATCTGATCAATACCAGGACAGTAAGCTTTATCCTTATCAGGAGTATTTGCAGCCATTCTTTTGGGGTGTATGCAATATCGAAATGTTGGGTTCTTCGCTTAGCCATCGAACTTGTGAAGTAGAGTCAGGTGAATTTGTATTTCCAGATGGTAGTTTTGTCTCAATTCCCGGGAATGCAGTCATCGCGCCGCGGTCATTTGATGAAGAATGGGTAGATCCTGAAAAGCCATTTACTATTTATCTGGCTATGCACAAATTAAGTCAATTTGACGATAACGTTACCGTTTTAAACGATATTGATCGGCATACCGATGCGACTACGCGTTATGTCACCACTACCGCGCCTGAAGAAGTAAAAGACGTCTATATTGAAAGTGCTGACGCACAGGTTAAATTCCTGCGTCATGCTCTAAAAATTGTGTTTGATAATGAAAAAGCTGATATGGGTGATTATGAAATGATTCCTATTGCCCAGGTGGTCCGTGATGGCGATTCGATTATTTACAATCGAGCCTATTTACCACCTTGTATAAACATTTCATCGCTGCCTGAACTGTCTCGAATTATTAAAGAAATTCGCGACGAAATAACGGGCCGGGCCATGCAGCTGTCCGCATACAAATCACCCGTTCATGCTAAAAAAGAATTTGACGCAAATATGCTGCGTTACAAAATGGCCTTACAATCGCTTAGCCGGTTCGTACCACGATTATTCCATATGACTGAGGCAGGACGGATTCATCCCTGGGATGTATATGGAGCCTTACGTGAACTGGTAGGTGAAATAAGTACCTATACCGACCGAGTTAGCGTTCTTGGTGAAACCGCCGATGGGGAACGACTGGTTCCCTCGTATGATCACAATGATCTGGGTCACTGCTTTCTGAGCGTTGCCAGCATGGTGAGTCAGCTTCTTAACGAAATTACAATCGGACCGCAATTTTTAGTCGATATGAAATTCGATGGTGTGGCATTCAGTGCAGATGTTCCGGCGGAATTTTTCAGTGATCATGTCGATTTTTTCATGATTGTTAACACGGTTGAAAGTTTTGAAACAGCGCAGCAATCACTACTAACTGCCGCCAAATTGGCCTCTCGAGATACTGTGGAAGTACTTGTAGAACGTTCTTTACCTGGAGTGGGTATGATTTATTTATCCTCGCCTCCACCGGGCTTACCGCGCAGACCCAATTCCTACTATCTCCGACTTGATGTGCATGACGATCAGTGGTCATCAATTGAGAGGCACCAGAATGTTGCCTTACTTTGGGATGAAGCGCCTGAAGATACGAAAGTTGAACTTGTAGTTGTCAGGAAGTAAGCATGCGCATCGTCGATTGTTTTACCGATGTCATTTTGTTTACGCGAAAATTTTGTCGAGGTGAACTCGAGGAAATGACGGCGGAGGTCGTTCGTCAGATTTTACAGGGTTTGTTTGTGAAAAGTGGACAGACCTCAGAAGAACAGGGTATGTCGAGTGATTTTTTTCTATCGGCCAAATATCCGGTTGTTGCTCTTGTTGATGAAATGTTGCAAACGTCGAGATGGAGCGACAAATCCAGTTGGGCTAAAAATCCTTTGCAGCGACTCTATTTTAATACCACTAATGCAGGAGCCGACTTTTACAAAAAATTAAATGTTTTAAACAAATTCGGCCCGGATCGCGATATCCGGGAAGTGTATGCGCTTTGTCTGGGTTTGGGGTTTCGTGGAAAGTATTTTCGCGGTGAAGATCGCAAGCAGTATGAAGATATCAAGGCGTTTAATTTAAGTTTGTTATTACCCGACGAAGCTCAGCGTAATATTGATTCGGCTACTTTATTTCCCTTTGCTTATAAGGACAGTGATTCGCGCAACGATAATCCTTTCAAGTCTCGTTTTAGTATTTATCCGTTTATTGTAGGTTTGCCGATTACGATTCTGCTGGTTATGGTGGTTGTCTATCACCTCAATATCACCTGGGCACTCGATGCTATTCAGAATCTGGTGAGTTACTGAGTCGATGGTGAAAAACTAATATGAAGACTTTTTTCACTATCCTGCTTTATTTGATCATTATTTTATTGATCGGGGGCATCGTATTTGGTGTCTCTTACCTGCTAGAGCGCCCTTTTACGGAAGCTGCTGTAGTTTTCTGTATGGTATTGGCCGCATGGTTATTGTTTGTACTAGTTCGTAAAGCCATTGTCCGGTTCAGGGCAAGATCACAGGCCCTGCGGGTTATTAATAAAGAGAATGCAGTCCGTGATTCTGATTTGGGAATGTCACCGAAGCAACTTAGCCGTAATCTAAATCGTAACTGGTCACGTGCGATGCGTGCGCTCAGAAAATCCCATCTAAAGTTACGCGGAGATCCACTCTACGTCCTGCCCTGGTATGTGGTTTTTGGAAAACCTAGTTCTGGAAAAAGTACCTCACTAAAAAATGCAAAATTATTGTCTCCAGCAATGGAATTATCTGAACACCAGGATGGATCAACCCTAAATCTTGAATGGTGGTTGTACGACCAGGCAATCATACTTGATACCGCCGGCCGTTATGCTGTTCCAGATAATGATAAACGTGATCGTCAGGAGTGGACCTTCCTGATGCAAATGCTATCGCGACACAAGCAGAAAGAACCATTAAATGGTTTAGTCCTGGTTGTTTCTGCAGATCGATTGATAAACAACTCTGATGAAGAGTTGAGAGCAGAAGGTCAGCAGATTCGATCTGGTATTAATGAGTTGATGGAACAACTTGAAATTCAGATGCCGGTTTATTTAATGGTTACCAAGTGTGATCTCGTCGATCAGTTTGTAAACTGGTGTCAGTATTTACCCGAAGAATCACTCGATCAGGTCATGGGTTATCTCTGCGAGGAGCATGTGTCAGATATTGATAAGACTCTGGATATTGCTTTCGATAAGGTGCTAGACCGATTAAAAGAACTGCGATTGTTAATGATGGAACGCGGTGAGTACCCGGATGACAGTTTAATCGAACTTCCGATTAACATGGAGAAAATGCGTAGTGGTTTACACTCGTTTGCACAAACGGCCTTAAAAGATAATCTATATCAGGAAACGCCGCGATTCCGTGGCCTTTACTTTAGTTCCAGCCAGCAAACCGACCCTACTAGTAACAGCGGTGAATTGCGAAATCGGGGCCTGTTTTTACACGAATTGTTCACCCGAGTTATGCCGCCCGATCGCGCAATGCTCAGTACCCTTCCGAGTGCTGAACGAATCAGGCGAGCCATTAAAACCTATGGAATCAGTATTAGTGGCGCAGTACTTGGACTATTACTACTGGTCCTGACTTCTGCGTTTTTCAACGACCAGGCCGACCTTGAAAAAGTGGTCGAAACGCACTCACCGATTGAAGTTACTCAGGCAGATATTAATAAGCAGTTTAGTGCGCTATTTCGACTAAGTGAATTGATGGAAGAGCTGGATGAAACTGAGGCTGGTTGGGCTTTGCCCTGGTATGGCCCTTATTTTAATAGTCCACATTCAGGTCGGGTAACCCGAACTTTCATAGATTCATTCCGTAAAGATTTGTTAGCCCGTCTAGATGAGCTGATTGGCAAAGCTGCCAGTGGCGAGCTAGATAGCGAAGAAAGGGCTTATCTGGTCTCTGGCGTTGTAAGACGAATAAATCTGCTTAATGCACGCCTCGAACAGGATGAAGGGAGATTTGCCACGCTGCCTGAAATACCCGAACAATATCTGCGGATTGTCGACGCCAATGTTAATGGCGAGTCTTCAGTATTGTTTGATCCACTTTATAAAAAATATCTACAACTAGAGCAGTCTGAGCTAGAACTTACGGATGAACGACTTCGCTTACAGGCGGCCCTGGAAACAGTTATGGCTGCTAGCCGAGGAAATTTTGAATGGATTGTTACCTATACCGGATTACAGGGGTTTCCAAATATTAAAGTTGGCGATTTCTGGAGTGGCTCCAGGCAACTGGTTGACCAGCCGAATGTTCCCTCTGCCTATACTTTGGAAGGATTAACTTTCATTGAAAAATTTCTTGATGAACTGGCTGTCGCTGGTACCGAATCGCCTGCATTAAGCGCCGTTAAAAATGACTTTATGGTTTTTTATCAGCGTAATTACCTGAAAGCCTGGTCGTCTTTTGCTGAAGAATTTGACTACGGTAAAAATAAACTACGGGGCAGAAAAGAGTGGTTAACGGCAATGGAGGACATGACTACTGCGAATAACCCTTACTTTGCGGTAATGCGTACCATTCAACGTGAAATAGAACCGATATATTCTGATGGTTTATTTAAGGCGCGTGATCATCTGGACTTTTTTGGTGAAGTGCAGGACAGCCTGGGCGAGGCATCGGGAGGTGGCGGCGATAATAAAAAGGCGACCAAAACTGCACTTAAAGTATTAGGTAAACTTGGCAAGGTCGGGAAACTGCTTTCCAAAGGTGCTAAGAAAGGTCTAAAAGCTAAAAAGAAAATGGGAGGAGGAGAAGGAGGTGATGGGCTCGATCAGGACATTGAAGCTGCAGCTGCAACCTACGTTTCTTATAAAGCTGCGTTGAAAGATCTGGCTTTTAATGGCGATGCTGTCAAATTATCGTTTAATGAAACCGCCCACGCATTTGCTAATCCAGACGAACTGACCTCAGGTGATGGGGCAGGTTCGTTAGCCTGGACTGCTATTAGCGATCTCCAACGGATATTGGGTCGCCCACGGGAATCTACGCAATTATTCTGGAAGTTATATGCGGGTCCAACACGCTTAGCCTACGAATATATGCAACAGGAAGCCGCTTGCTATATACAGGGTAGTTGGGAAGATAATGTTTTGGCAGGTTTAGAGGGCGTCGCTGAAGAAAAAATTGGTGAGACTTTGATCGGAGAAGGCGGTTTGTTGTGGGGCTTTACAGAGACAGACGCGGCTCCTTTTTTAAAGAAGAAATTGAAGAAAGGTTATATCTCTAATCGGGTTAAAAACAATGCTCTTGACTGGCAACCCGAGTTTATCGAGTTTGTAAATAATGCAGAGGCCGGGCGTAAGATAGTATCCGGTGCGTTTTCCGTAAAAATAAGTGCCTTGCCAACTGGTATTAACCAGTCTGCTCAAATTTCGCCTTATGCGACCTTTATTGATTTACATTGTGCCGATGGTGTACAAACGCTCTCAAATTACAATTATTCAGCTTCCAACCTGTTTAATTGGTCTTTAAGTACTTGCGGTGATGTTACTTTGCGGATAGAAGTCGGTGAATATTCGTTGCGAAAAGAATACCTGGGTCAAAAAGGATTTCCAAAATTTCTCAAAGATTTCCAGGATGGTCGGCGGATTTTCACAATTAAGGAATTTCCCGAATTTGAATCTCAACTTCGAAATGAGCAGGTCCAGGCTGTCGACGTCAATTACGAAATCAGTGGCCAAAAGCCTGTTATTCAAATGCTGAAATCGGTGCCGCTTGAGCCACCCTGGAAAGCTCTGATCTGTTGGGCAAACTAATGGCTGAAGCCCCGGTAACCGATCGAGTTAATCTCATTTATGAGTCAAAAGTTGGCGATAAAATCGAGTCTGTCGAATTGCCATTTCGATTAATGATATTGGCTGATTTAAGCTGTGACGCACGTTCTGAATATTTTGATGAACAAACGCCAGTGCGATTAGATACGGCCAATATTGATATCCTTTTTCAGCAGTTTAAACCACGACTTGATTTGAAAATAAAAGACTGTCTTTCGGACGGTGATGAAAATCTGTTAATTCAGATGGATTTTCTGTCGCTCGATGATTTTACACCGCAGCAGATTATGAGATCGTTACCGGCACTTGAAGCACTGCTGGAATTTGCCGATTGTCTGGCCAGGACAAGTAGAAAGCAATCTGATCTCGCGACTAGTACCGACCTGGAACTGGTTCAAATGGTACTCGATTCTGAATCCGTAACACTTGATGAAATCCATAAAAATGGTGAAAGCTTCGGATGGCTTATTTCGAGTATTGAAGAGCGTATTTGTCATCAGATAGATGCGATCGTTCATCATCCTCATTTCAAGAAGATGGAATCAACCTGGCGGGTGATTCAGTTTTTAATCGATCGAACCGACTTCAATGAAAACTGTGAGCTTTGTTTTCTGAATATTAGTAAACAGGGGTTAATGGATGATTTTGAGGATTACCCTGAAGTTTTTCAATCAAGTTTGTATAAACATATCTATTCAGATGAATTTGGTCAATTTGGTGGGCGTCCTTACGGAGCTATGATTGGGGACTATGATTTTGGGCCTGCAGCACCGGACATTAAATTGCTGCAACGAATTGCCAGTATCGCTGCTGTATCGCATGCACCATTTGTCGCAGCGACCTCGCCAGATTTTTTTGATATAGATAACTTTTCAGAGTTCAGCAAGCTACGAGATCTGGCATCAATTTTTGGACAACCTCGATATGCAAAATGGAACAGTTTTCGAGAAACAGAAGATTCCCGTTATATCGGGTTAACCATTCCCGGATTTCTCCTGCGATCAGCCTGGAATGTGTCCATTGGTAGCCTGCAGTATCGCGAAAAAACTGGCAAAGGTGGTAGTGATCAGTTATGGGGTAATAGTGGGTTCGCATTTGCAACCCGCTTACTTGATAGCTTTGCTCAGTACCGTTGGTGTTTGAATTCGACTGGAAAACCCTCCGGGTTAGTCGAGGGACTAAAGATTGAAGCCACCGGTGAAAACATTCGCCACGGAAAAATTCCAACTCAGTTTATTCTGACTGATCGTCGAGAAACTGAAGTGATCGAGCAGGGGTTTATTCCGTTAAGTGTCCATAAAGGCGATGATACTGCCGCTTTTTATTCGGCCTATTCGACCCAGGCAATCGGGAAAATTGGAGAAGATGGCACTGATTTATCGATTCGCCTGGCCGCGCAAATTCCCTATTTACTCATCGTAGGTCGGATCTCTCAATATCTAAAAATTATGCAGCGTGAAAATATTGGTGCCTGGACTAACCGCCGAGAAATTGATCAAAACCTGAACGACTGGTTACGTCAGTATGTATCGGATATGGATAATCCGGCTGCCGGCGTTCGTGCCCGTCGTCCCCTTAGAAAAGCGGATATAAAAGTTCGGGAAGTTGAGGGTAAAAATGACTGGTATCTCACCCGTGTCCAGATTACCCCACATTTGAAATATATGGGCAGTAGTTTCAGTTTAAGTGAATCTACCCGCCTTGATAAAAACTAGACCATTAAGAGGGCTCTATCATGCCAATGCCAGGTAGTTTGATCATAACAGGAGAAGAGCAAGGGCTTATAGAAGGTTCCTGTAATCTTCAAGACCGGGAAGATACAATTTTAGTCCAGGCTTTTGACCACGTCGTAGAAATACCGACGGATGAGCGAGGTATCGCTAGCGGCCGCAGAGCGCACCACCCTATGACTATCACTAAGGAAATCGATCGCAGTACTCCGATGCTTTATCAGGCGCTCTGTACGAATGAATTGCTAACCGAGGTGATTTTAAACTGGTATCGACTCGATGGTACGGGTGAGCACGAACTTTACTATTCGATGCTGATGCAAAATGCCTTTATTACGCGGGTTCGTCCCTGGGTACCCAACGTCCTTGATCGCGCTAATGAACATATGAAACATATGGAAGATATATCCATTTCATATGAAAAAATAATCTGGACCTGGGAACCCGATGGCGTTGAATTTGAAGATGTCTGGGGCGAGTTAGCCAGTTAATTCTGATGAATCTCCGTCTACTCAAAAGAATTAGAAATTGGGAAGAAGCCGGCGTGGTTTCTGCCTCTGACATTGATTTAACGGAGTTAGTCGAATCAGTTCGTGAGGATCTTGAGAAATTGTTCAATACTCGACGAGGAACTGTTTTGATCGATGAGAGTTTTGGCTTACCCGACTATACCCATTTAATGAACGGATATTCCGCACCAGATTCAGATGAAATTCTACGTGATCTTAATTTTCAAGTCCTGCAATACGAGACTCGGTTAGGTGGGATTAATATTTCTCTTAACGAAGGCCGATCAAAAACACCGGGATTGCGATTCGATCTCAACGCTCAATTTAGCCACCGTGATCAACATCAGGAGTTCTCAGTGCTTTTGCAATTTGTTGAAAACGGCAGTATTACTGTGAGTCTCTAGTCAATGAATCAATATTTTCTCAACGAGCTTGATAATCTGAAGGAAATCGGCCAAGAGTTCTCACAGGCAAATCCAACTTTAGCGCCATTACTGTCGCAAACTAGTGCCGATCCTGATGTTGAGCGAATACTGGAAGGTGTCGCTTTTTTAACCGCTGGAATCCGACAGAAAATCGATGATGATTTTCCTGAATTTTCTCAGGGATTGCTTAACCAGGTTTTTCCTCACTATTTGCGCCCAATACCCTCCGCAACCATTATTGAGTTTAAGCCGACGCCCATATTGAAAAATGTGTTGATCACCAAAGCGGGCACTTATCTTGATTCTATTGAAGTCGATGAAGTGAAGTGTCGATATCGCACAACCTTTGATGTTGAAGTTATTCCCCTCAGTATTACCTCTGTGCGTGCCAATGAAACATCCACCGGACGCAGGGTACTTGACGTTTCTTTTGTTCTAAATGGTATGAACTTATCGGCCTGGAAATCAGATCGCTTACGCTTACATATTGGTGGTGATTATCAAGGGGCCGTAGATACATTTTTTCTACTTAGCCAATATCTGGAGTCCATTGCAGTAGTCGATGCCCAGGGTAACGAATCAACCTCACCAGATTTGAAACTGGTTCCTGTTGGTTTTGATGAAGACTTTAAATTGCTGGATTACCCTTCTAATTCTTTTCCAGCCTATCGATTAATACAGGAATATTTTCTTTTGAAAGAAAAGTTTCTATTTATCGATGTGTCTGGCCTTGGTAAACATCTTAACAAAACTGGAGGTAATGCTTTTAGCCTCCGGTTTAATTTAAAAGAACTGCCGATGCAAATGCCGAAGCTGTCAAATTCAAGGTTCATTTTGCATGCATCTCCGGCCGTTAATTTATTTAGCCATGAAGCTGAATCTTTTTTAAATGATTATAAGCGTAACGAATATTTGTTACGGCCCATACGCAATAGCAAAAAGCAGTATCAAATTTATACAGTAGATGATGTCGTTGGGAATAATCGGAAGCAGGCGCAGAAGAATCACTATACACCTATGGGTCTTTTCGACCCCGAGCAAAATAGTACCCCCGTTTATCAAACTTATACTCGAGCCGGAGAACAAGGCGGCGTATTAAGCTACATTCGATTTAGTTATCCGAGATCGCACGATCTCGAAAACAAAGAATCAGTTCAGATAGAGCTGACCTGTTCCAATGGTAATTTAACCTCAAAACTAAAAGCGGGTGATATAAATCAGAAAACATCGAATACGTCTGAGCTGGTTGACTTTAGCAATATCAATCAACCTTCGGATAGTCAGGCAGTGCCAACTGGTAAAGCGGTGCTTTGGCGATTGTTGTCACATTTGACGATAAATTACCTTTCGCTCGCTGATGCTGACAATTTAAAGTCTTTACTTGAGTTGTATATTTTCTCGGGTCATAGCGGGAATAAACAAGAAGTGGCCAACCGTAAACGGATTGATGGTATTACCGATGTAAAAGTTAATGCTTGTGACCGACTGGTGACAGGTGTTCCGATGCGAGGCCAGGCAGTTCAGGTGACAGTTAATTCAACTCACTATACCTCGAAGGGTGACATGTACCTGTTTGGGATGTTGCTCGATCGATTGATGAGTAGTTTCGCCAGCCTCAATTGTTTTACTGAGTTTTCGCTGCTCGATAGCGCGACGGATGAAGTCTATCGATGGCCGATTAGAGCGGGGGACCGGCCATTAATATAGAGAAAGACATTGTTGAAAATGGCGAATCGTATGATTTTTTTCAGGCTGTTAAATTATTAAACAAATTTACTGCGGCAAAATCATCGACGCAAGCTTCAGTCGCAAAATTGAGGATTCAACCCGAGTTAAACCTCGAGTATCCCGACGCTGATATTGTCGAGATTACAAAAGAAGGCGGTGGTTCGTATCAAATTACGACGTCGTTTTTTGGGCTTTATGGCGTTTCTTCTCCATTACCTGGCTTTTATACGGAAGAATTGCTTGATGATGAATGGGACGAGCTTAATGCTCGAAAGAGTTTCCTTGATGTCATTCATAACCACACTTATCCGTTACTCTATCAGGCTTGGTTAAAATATAAGTTTGCTCATAATATTGTTGAATTTGAAGACAGTAAATATGCTGAAATTATATTCAATCTGATTGGTCTTAGTGAAGTCTATAGAAAGCAGCCGCAAGACTATGGGTATCTGTTAAAATACTCTGGAATTTTGAGCCAGCGCAGTAAAAACCTGGCTGGTTTAAAAACCATTCTGCAGGATTTTCTGGGAGATATCGCGCTAGATGTCAAACCCTGTATCCGGCGTAAAGTAGCCATTGTTAAAAGCCAACGGTGCATGATTGGGTACCAAAATACGACTCTCGGCGCTGACGTCTTTATTGGAAAGGAAGTTATCGATCGAAGCGGAAAATTCCTGATAGAACTGGGCCCATTAGATGAGAATCAATTTGGTGAACTCACAAGCCAGTCTAATTTGATCAATTCGATTAAAACAATCCTAAATTTATATTTGGTTCAACCACTAGAATTTACTATAACGTTGCTCCTTAAGCCTGGTGTTGAAAAACCGATTCAACTCTCAAGCCACGAAGGTTCGACTCTCGGCAGCAACTGCTGGCTAATTCATTCTCCCAATCAGTCGATCGAGCGGGTCGAATTGCATGCATCGAGCTTGTGACAATGATAATAATAAAAGAAGATTGTTGTTTATTATGGGTGCGAAATACTGAAGTTCTCTTGACGAGATATTCAGAAACTAAAGCCACTTATGTGAAATCACTGGAAATGGAAAAGAACGCCAATCCTGGACTAAGAAAGACTAGATTATGACCGCTGCAACTTTCAAATTTAAGAGTGATTCGGTCTCCGGTGGCCAGTTTACCGTCGTCGGGTTTAATGGCCATGAAGCTATTTCAACCTTGTATCGATTTGAAATCGAAATCAAGGCGCCGCTCAGCGCTGGAATCGATCTCGATGATGTTCTTGACGCCCGAGCCAGTTTTAGCATTGAACAGAATGGTATCGAATCTCCAGTTCATGGCGTGTTGGCGAGTTTTGAAGAAATTAAGTTCGTACAAAACTATTGTTATTACAAGGCTGTTCTAGTGCCTGAAATCTGGAAATTAACCAATTATAAAACAAATGAAATTTACTATCAGACCGGCAGCGGTGTTCTCGGTGATTCCGGTCAGACTATTGTTGATATTATCCATCAGGTATTTGAACATGCCGGAATGGCATCATCCGAATATGATATTTCCAGTCTTCAGGGTAAGTTGTTAAAGCGGGAATACGTTTGTCAATTTAATGAATCAGATTTCGATTTCGTCTCAAGGTTACTCGAAAATGAAGGTGTCTTTTATTATTTCGAACAAGGCGCTATCTCTGAAAAAATAATATTCGTTAATAATTTAAATTATTTGACCATTCCTCGTCCGAAATTAGTCTTTGATGTATCAGCGCAGGTAAAGAATCAAGATGATTGTGTTTATGGTCTGAGCTGTCGAAAACAACGCCTCCCGAAGAAGGTTATAGTCCGAGATTACAATACAGACGAGCCGTCGCTCGATGTCTCCGAAGTGACATCCATTGATACGATGGGCCATGGCACTGAATATATTTACGGTAAAAATGTTCATTCAGATACTGAAGCTGCCTATTTGAGTCAGATTAGAGCAGAAGAATTCATTTGCCGTAAAACCCAGTATTTCGGTGAGAGCAGCGTTCCCCGATTAATGTCGGGTTATATTTTTATCATCGAAGGTCATCCCAACCCCATTTATAACTCAGTCGAATATCTGGCGTTTGAAGTAACCCACGAAGGTGAGAGCCTCGATATGTCACTATCCGGAGGTCATTCAGATAGCAAACCACAATATCGTAATAGTTTTGCTGCCGTTCCGGCGGAAATCCAGTACCGGCCAGCTCGAAAAACCTTAAAGCCGAAAATTTCCGGGACTTTACATGCTCGCATCGATGGCGAACTCGATAGCGAGTACGCGCAGTTAGATGGTGAAGGCCGATATAAAGTGAGTCTTCCATTTGATTTTCATAATGAAAATCATCCGGTAGGATTGGCCTCAGCAAGAGTTCGAATGATGCAACCTTACGCCGGTAAAAACCGCGGTATGCAATTTCCGATGGCGAAGGGTACTGAAGTATTACTCAGCTTTGTTGATGGGGATCCCGATCGACCAATTATTGCCGGTGCGATTAATACAGTAGTAGCGCCTGGGCCAGTAACTGCCAATAATCAAACGGAATCCGTTATTCAAACCGGCGGCAGAAATAAAATAAGAATGGAAGACAAGTTCGGTTCAGAGCGTGTCATGCTGGAGTCTCCGGCGGCCAATTCATGGATCAGGGTTGGAGCAACCAATGACCCAGTAACTCTGCAAGGAGCATCACCTCATTATGTAGCTTTGAACACCAGTTTTGTTGATCCACAGGCCAGAGCGGAATCTACTGATGCTGTTACAGGTGAGGTTGTATTGACATCCCCATTCAGTGCCACCTCAATTAGTGACATTCTCGGAAATCCAGCCACTATAAATACTGCTGTTGAAGGTACATATGTATTGACTTACGAGCATGCTGGAGACACTACCGATACGGCGCAACGTACAGTTATTGTGCATGATCCGGATGGTAATGACCTGGCTGGTACTGTGGCAGATGGAATTCGACTTCAGTCGATCGGCTCTTTATGGGCGGAATCAAAGTCCCAATACGGGAGTTACTATGGTAGTAAGCCTACAGCAGTTCAACGTCCTCCTGAAAGTGCAACGCCACCTCAATTAGGAGACTTGTTGTCACATTTTGGCAATGGATACAATCCGAAAGGTTTAATTTCGCGACACAGTAAGGCCTATCAGGGTTCTAGTGGAACTACGGCCGGAGGGACCAATGATGATTCGTTTGTCCAAGCGACTCTATCGGCCAATGTCCAGGTGTCTAGTCTGGATACCTTTACCACTCAGGAAGGCAATATCTACGATTTTGGCGGTTACTGGAATTATAATTTAGGTAATAGTTATGCCGAAGATCATCTCGATCAGTCCGCTGTTCTAAATGCTACGCATGATTTCGATCTGTTGAATGCGGGTGGACCTGGATTTACTGGATGGCGTGCAATTAGTGACTCTGACCCCAGTAAACGAATTGCAAAAGATGGTGTAGTAACCGCTCATAGTGACAATATTAACTGGACAAATATCTGGGTTGAAAAAAAGTTTGGAGATACCTACGAATATACGGAAGGCAGTACTATTTCGGTAACTAAAGGTGGTTCTCAATCGGTGCAAATTGGAGGCATTCATGTAGAGGAGTCTTATCGTGGTACCGGTTTTACTCGTTCGAGTTGGAGTAAATCCGGGGACGGGCGCTCCGAAGAGAAAAAGTATTCTAAAGACGGCGCCGTATTGTCCCACAGCATAACCAACAACAATGGGTATGCAGGTATTAGCGGTATGGATTTCAGCTTTTCCGCGAAAGCTTCTCACGAATATAATTTTGGTGCGTCGACCAAATTTTCTATTTCAGCAAACGCGACCTCATCACTGGCACTAAGTGCGAGTGCTGATGTGGATATATCTATCGGTGCTTCCCTCAGCACTAAAATTGAACTAGAAGCCGCCGGAAGTTTGCATCTCAAAGGATCAATTGGCCCATCAATATTTATTAGTAATGGTCAAGTCGATATCAGTCTTCCGACCTACGAAGCGCACTTCAAAGCGCCCGTTGTCAATGAGGTGAGTTTATCAGAATTAAAGGCCCGAATTAATATAGTCGATAACTCGGCTTCGAAAATTGAAAACGGCGCTATGTCTATGTCAAGCCGACTATTAACCTTGTTCAATTAATGAATATCGTCAAGTCACTACATGCAAGTTTGTTACATAGGAGTTTTGGTGTTAGGGATAAGAATTATTTCTGTGCTTCAGTGTTGTGGGGTTTTAATCTTCAAACCGGCGAACCGGTTTTAGAACAGGACCTCTGGTCTTCTGTTGGAGATATGATCGGGAAGAACGAGTTATTTGATGCCGGACTTCCCAAACCATATGGAGAATTTCTAGTCCACGGCAGCTGTTATGCCGCTGATGGCGTCCCAGTATCAGCTAGCCGAGTTTCAATTTCGTTAGGCCAATCTACTAAGCAACTATATGTTTTTGGTGATCGTCATTGGATAAAAGCTATGGGAGTCGGCTGGGGACTCTCAGATCCAGAGCCTTTTACGGAAATGTCGATAAACTATTCGAATGCCTTCGGTGGGAAAGATTATACAGTGAATCCGCTTGGTAAAGGGATAGATGAAATAGAGGATATTGATGGACCTAAGATTTTCGTTCCTAATGTTGAATTTGAAGACGAGTTGATCGGATCCCCAAAAGATAGACCTCGGCCAGCTAGTTTAAATCGCACTGATTTGATGAGCGAATCTCGGCTTAATTATGGGGGCACCTACGACCAGCATTATATTGAAAATAAGATGCCTGGCTTTCCTGATGACTTCGACTACCGTTTTTTCAATGATGCAGCAGAGGATCAATGGATTGGTGGTTATTTTGATAATGATGAACCTTTTGAAATTCGTAACATGCATCCCGAGCGTTCGGTAATCAAAGGTCGACTACCTGGTGTAATTGGACGGGTATTTATTGAACATGAGGTTGCCGGCTTATTGCATTTCAGCGAAATACCAACTCAACTTGATACCGTCTGGTTTTTTCCGGCAGCCGATATCGCGGTTATGATTCATCGTGGAACAATAGAGGTTTCAGAAGATGACGCTACTGATGTTAAAAAAATTCTCATCGCCAATGAAAATCTGATCGATACACCTAGAGATATTGGGCATTACAAGGAGGAAATGCGACTAAGAACTGACCCTGATGAAGCATTTAAATACATACTAAACTCGACCCCCTTGATTCCTTTGGGCGCTACCTGTGGGTTCAAGATTGTACAACAGAGCAGTGATTTCCCACTGGAAATGATAGCCAGTAAAAATATGAATAATTTTTCTGAAATCAAAAAATTAGAGGCGGATCAAGCCACTGAAAAAATGATTATGGATCTGAAAAAGCAGCTCGAAGATAATGGCGTCGATGGCAATAAAATTGAACACTTAATCCAGCAAATTATTAGCAAAAAAGAAAACCCAGAAGCGCTCACCCCTGAAATGTTACAAATAGAATTACTCACTGAAAAAGTGATGCCGGGAGTGAAGGACAATCCACAGGATTTCGATTTGTCGAAGATAAACCTAAAAGCGATGGATGAATTGAAGGAGTATCTTGAAAACCTTCAGGTCGAGAAAACTCAGGAAGCGAAAAATAAATTACTGGCTCAGATGGACGAATTGGTAAAAATGGATGAGCCTGGGACTGAAGCGGTTGTCGCTCAGCTCCAGGGAATGATAGATGAAATGGATAAAGCGCCAGTTTTACCACGAATAGATAAAGAGGCGCTGCTCGCTCAGTTTCGGGGGCAATGTGATGAAATGGAAAAACAATTACTGACCATGGCTTCGATGGGTGTTCCGCAAGAAAAGCTGGTGGAGATCGAATCAGCTTTTGATTTTGATGCTCTTCAAGAGCAAGCGCAGGAAGGGTTGGAGCAAGCTCATGCAGCTTATCGAGCCAGTGCGCATCACATTGAATCGGCCCGATCACCTCATGAAGGTCACGAGTCTGAAATCCGTGATCGCCTGATTCGAAATCATAAATCTCAAGCGGTTACGGCAAATGGAGACTATGCCTTTGTAGATTTATCTGATCTAGACCTTAGCGGTATTAATTTGAGCGGTAGTTACCTTGAATTTGCCAACCTGACTAATACTGATCTTAGTCATGCTAACTTGAGTAAAGCGATTCTTTGTCATGCCAATCTGACTAATGCAAATTTATCGAATGCCAATCTGGTTGATGCCAACCTTGGATCAGCCCATATCGAGGGAGCTCAATTTTCAGACTCCGACTTTAGCGGTAGTACTTTGTCGAAATCTAATTTAAGTCGCTCGACATTTCTGCGGTGTAATATGGCCGAGAAAAATGACATGTTTCTTGATACTGTTTTTGATCGAGTTGAGTTTATAGATTCGGATTTAAAAAAAGGGGTTTTCATTGATGCCGATATAAGCGGCTGTAATTTTTCAGGTTCGGATTTATCTGAGTCCAGTTTTCTTAACCCAGTGATGAATCATGCAAACTTTGAAGGGGCCACGTTAAATTCGGTTACCTTTGCCGGTGCAGAAGCTAATTCGACTAGATTTAACAAGGCGAAAATGAAAAATGTTCGTTTTGTAGGTGAATCTTCACTGCAGGGGGCTGATTTTTCGGCAGCTCAAGTCGAGGAGGCAAATTTACGAGACTGTAACTTACAACAGTCAAAGTTTGTTGGAACAATTTTAAATAAAACAGATTTTGGTGGGTCAAATTTAACGAATGCCGTTCTCGATAAATCTGAAGCTCGACAGGTGCAGTTTATAAAATCCAATCTTGGGTTTGCCAGCTTAAATAAGACTGACTTGATGGAGGCTTCGATGTACAAGGCCACATTAACCGGGACTTCGTTTGTTGGATCAAATTTGTATAGTGTTAATTTTCTGGGGTGCACGATAGGAGAAACAGACTTTTCATCTGCGAATCTAGATCAGACAATTTTCAAAGACTGGAGGCCGTCCTAAATGGATCGAGCAACGCTTGAAAAGGAGGTTAAGGGAGAAGGTGCAACTCCAATTGTTTCAGAAATTGATTTGTCGGGAAACGATTACCGTGGTGCTGACCTGGCCGGTGGAATGTTTAATCAGGTAGACCTTAGTCGATCTGATTTGTCGGGTGCGAAATTAAAAGAATGTAATTTCAATAATTGTAATTTTACCGATGCGATACTAGATTCGTGCGATATGACATTAGTCTCGGCTACCAATTGCAATTTTAATAATGCTCAGCTATCTAATTCCAAGTTTAGTTACTCAAACTTTATAGATTCAGAATTTAGAAAAACCAGTTTTCATGCATCTCGCTTTGCTAATTCAAGTTTCATTGATTCAGAGTTGTCAGAGGCAAGTTTTATAGCGGTCTCAACCGAGAATACTAATTTTATTAACGCGCGGCTTGAAACAGCCGATTTTAGTGAATCGATCCAGCACCGCACAAATTTTATAGATCCTGTCTTTCAAAAAATTAACTTGGACGGATCAGAACTTAACATGGTTTTTTTCTCAAATGCCGATTTCAGTGATTTCGATTTTTCGAATATGAAGTTAAACATGTGTCAGTTCAAGGATAGCAATCTTTCAAACGCCATTCTGGTTAATCTGGATCTTACGCAATGTGGATTCATGGCAGCTAATGTTTCAGGCGCTGATTTTAGTCATAGTATTGCTAACAATTGTTTATTTATTGGTGCCACAGGCAGAGCCGCTAAATTTAAGGGAGCTGAGATCAAACAGGCGCTTTTTAATGACGCAGATATGTCATTTAGTGATTTTAGCAAAGCAAAAATGGAGCAGGCCCAATTTGTAAAAGCCAGCTGTGAAGGGGCGGTTTTTACAGAAGCTGATCTAACCTATGTTGATTTCTCACATTGCAATCTGGATGGTGCGATGATCGACAAAACAATACTTTACCGAGCTAATTTACATGAGATTTTGGAGCAAGGAGCAATCTGGGATGAATCTGATAAATTAGCAGCATTGCCAACTGATGAGAAAAAGGCAATGGCCGAGAACTTTAAACCCTGAGTCAAATGATTAAGTTTACGAGGAATATATAATGAGCGTTGAAGCCTTTCGAATACGGCAGCAACCTGGCCAATTTCAATTATGCCGGGCTAGTGTAAAGGGGATTTCGAGTGAAACATTTTTGATCGATTTAGATGGTAAAGTGATCAACGCTAAAAAGGCATTCAGCTGCCTGGTTGAACCGGAAGTTGGAGATTTAGTTTTGGTGAGCCTGGGAGAGGTAGGTTTTTTTATATTGTCCGTTCTGGAAAGGCTGGCTAATCAAAATATATCCATAAAGTTTCCTGCAAATGTAAATATGAGCGCGGCTGATGGGGATTTTAAAATCGTCGCATCTGATGATATTGACCTGCTTTCTGCCAACAGCACGAATATCAGTTCTAAAACTGTAAATTTAGTTTCGGTTGAGATGAATCTAAATAGCGTGAATTTGTCAGCCAGAATCCATGATATAGATACACAGTCAACAAATATCAATATTTTTACACGTAATGTCAGTGTGGTAGCTCACCAGATAAGTCAGAAAACTGATGTATTGGTGAGGTGGGTAGAGAAGATTGAAACCGCGAATATCGGAAATCTGGTTCAAAAAATTCGTAATAATCTTATGTCCCACTCAAATCAGGCAACTTTTACTGCAAAAAATGATTTGCGGATTGATGCCGAACGTATTCATATGGGGTAAAAATATGTTTGTAAATACTCAAATGATGGGCCTCAATTTTGCTATGCCAGATGTTTGCCTGACTCC
>JBLIOG010000020.1:0-28213 GCA_047639625.1 Gammaproteobacteria bacterium | reverse complement strand
AGATTAACAAGGTCATCGACATATACTGGCGCTAGTTTAGCTTTCGGACATGCCAACGGAAATAATCCTGGGCAAAGTCGTAAAACGCTTGCGAACCGGTTAACAAATTGATCAGTTTCACCAAACACAACAGAAGGTTGGAAACTGCTAACATGCATATCCTTTTTTCCAAAGGTATGAACCAGATTTTCACCTTCGCCTTTGCTTCTTAAATATTGACTACTACCGATTGCCTGATTTGCACCGAGCGCGCTAATATGAAGTAAGCGCTTCACTTTGTTGCGTGTACAGGCAGCAACTAATGACTTGATGAATTCAATGTGGACACGTCGAAAGTCCCCCACTCGATTTTCATGAAGAATCCCGACCAGGTTAATAACTGCGTGCTGGTTGATGCAAAGTTTGTTGAGAGTTTCCGTTTCAAAAATATTCGCCTCCATGAGTTGAATCCGCGGGTGAACCAGTAAATCGCGGTGGCGATGAGGTCGGCGACAGGGTAACAAAACATCGCAGCCGTGATTAGCAAGAGCTATGGCCAGTCGTTTCCCAATAAAACCAGTTCCGCCTACCAATAATAGTTTCTGATGTTTCATACTAATTGTTTAGCGACTGGTTGATCGGTTGCTATTCGAGTTCGGACGCCTGTTTTTGGAACGCGATTGATTATTGTTAGATTTGGGTTTGCCGCCACCGTGCTTTGCTGGGCTTTGTTTCTCCATCCTGACTCGAGGTAATGGATCAGCAAGAATACCACTGGTGATGGCGCAGGTCGGTATGGTCCGTTTGATGTATTCTTCGATATCCATTAAATTCATTGCATAGTCTTCGCAGGCAAAACTGATCGAATATCCAGAGTTGCCGGCTCTTGCCGTTCTTCCTATGCGGTGGACATAGTCTTCACCCTGATCCGGCAGGTCGTAATTGAAAACATGAGTAACATCAGGGATATGTAGGCCTCTTGAAGCGACATCAGTTGCAACCAGCACAGCAAATTCACCATTGTGAAATTGTCCGAGTAATTTCTCCCGTTTGCTTTGCTGGATATCACCAGAAATAATCGCTGCAGGAATTCCATTACCCTGCAGAAATTCCCAAATCCGAATCGTAACGTGTTTTGTGTTGGCAAAAATGATGCTTCGCCCCGGTTTCATCGATTTGAATAATCCCAGTAAGAGGGGGATTTTTTCATGATTAGCGGGGTGATAAACCGACTGTTCGATACGTTCAACGATGGGTGAATCGGTTTCAATTTTAACCAGTTCAGCATTGTTCATATGTTCGTAAGCGAGCTCCATTACTTTGTGCGCCATGGTGGCCGAAAACAACATGTTGAGGCGATTTTCAGGTGGCGGTAAGCGTCGCAACAAAAAGCGCACATCTGAGATAAATCCCATATCGAACATACGGTCCGCTTCATCGAGGATCATGACTTCCGCAGACTTTAAGCTATAAAGTTTTTGTTTTAAAAAATCGATTAAACGCCCAGGCGTGCCAATCAGAATATCGACCGGTTTGTCGAATTGCCTTATTTGCTGTTCATATCCTTTTCCACCGTAACAAAGCGCGAGTGTAAGAGGAACCTTGGCGAGTAGAGAGACCGCATCCTTGTGTATCTGTAAGGCTAGTTCACGCGTTGGTGCCAGTATGAGTACGCGAGGTTTGCCGGCAACAGCCGTTTTCTCGCTTTTTAAAAGTTGATGGCATGCGCTTAACAGAAAAGCCAATGTCTTGCCGGTGCCTGTTTGTGCCTGCCCAGAAATATCATTTTCGTTTAACAATTTCGGCAAAGCAGCAGCTTGAATAGGGGTGCAGAACTCAAAGCCGAGATCGTCCAGGGCATCAAGCAATAGAGGATTCAAGGGCAGAGACCGGAATCTGATTTCAGTTAAATGTTGTTCACTCATAGGGAGATCTTTCTGGATGGGGCGGCGCCACTTCAAAATCAGGCGATGGTGTTCGACTAGCGCGGCCCACCTTTACTGGATCTTTTGTGTCGCTGTAATCAAATCGCGGCTATGGTAGCACGTGACGATTGTTTCTAGTATCCAATTGAATTAATAGATTAGTGCTCAATATAGGAACTTAATCGTCCTATTGGGTATTTATCTGTGTTTTAGCAATAGATAGCCATATTGACAGTTAAATCCGATGCGACTAAATTGTGCGTCCTTTACATTAGCCTGACAGCCGGAGAAGCTTGTGAGTGAAAAAATAGTTTATCTTTCCGATGATAGTTTCGAAACAGATGTATTACAGTCTTCTGGACCGGTATTAGTTGATTACTGGGCTGAATGGTGCGGACCTTGCAAAATGATCGCACCTATTCTCGAAGAAATTGCCGACGAGTATGATGGCCGGGTGACGGTAGCAAAATTAAATATTGATGAAAATTCTGCGACGCCTCCCAAATACGGCATCCGCGGTATACCAACCCTGATGTTGTTTAAAGACGGTGCGGTAGAAGCGACAAAAGTAGGGGCTTTGTCGAAGTCCCAGTTAACGGCATTTTTAGACAGTAATATTTAATTTAAAATGAGGTCGTTCATTCCTATGGACGACCTCTAAAGTCTATGATAGTCTGTTTCTGCTAGGCATCGCGATCCCGCAGATGACTACCAAACAAAACATAAAAAAGAACCCAATCTAAAAATTTTCTATCCCGCAGTTCCTGCGAAATTATGCTCATACATTCCCGTTATTGTGCCGCTTATTATGAATCTTAGTGAACTAAAACTTAAAACCGTTCCAGAATTAATCGAAATTTTCAAATCAATGGGTGGCGATCATTCATCCCGAATGCGACGCCAGGATATCATCTTCAGTATTCTTAAATCACAGGCCAAAAAAGGCGAAGACATCTTCAGCGAAGGTGTTCTTGAAATATTGCAGGATGGGTTTGGTTTTTTGCGTTCAGCCGATAGTTCCTACCTGGCAGGTCCGGATGATATTTATGTTTCACCAAGCCAGATTCGCCGTTTTAATCTCAGGACTGGCGATACTATTAGCGGCAAGATTAGACCTCCGAAGGATAACGAGAGATATTTTGCTCTATTGAAGGTAGACCAGATTAATTTTGACCTGCCGGAAAATGTTAAGCACAAAATTCTTTTCGAAAATTTAACACCTTTACATGCTAATGAACGACTCGATCTCGAACGTGGAAACGGCAGTACAGAAGATATAACAGCGCGAATCATTGACATGGTTTCTCCCATTGGTAAAGGTCAGCGAGGATTGGTGGTATCACCCCCAAAAGCGGGCAAGACCTTGATGATTCAAAATATCGCCCAGAGCATTGCCACTAATCATCCTGAGTGTTATTTGATTGTATTGTTGATCGATGAACGGCCTGAAGAAGTGACTGAAATGTCGCGAATGGTTCGCGGTGAAGTAGTGGCTTCTACCTTTGATGAGCCCGCCAGTCGCCATGTGCAGGTTGCTGAAATGGTTATTGAGAAAGCTAAGCGTTTGGTCGAACATAAGCGTGATGTAGTTATATTACTCGATTCAATTACTCGGTTAGCGCGAGCTTACAATACCACCATACCGTCATCAGGAAAGGTATTAACGGGTGGTGTCGATGCCCATGCATTGCATCGTCCCAAGCGCTTTTTCGGTGCAGCTCGAAATATTGAAGAAGGTGGCAGTCTAACCATTCTTGCGACTGCTCTGGTAGAAACCGGGTCGAAGATGGATGAGGTCATTTATGAAGAGTTTAAAGGGACGGGTAATATGGAGATCCATCTGGATCGACGTATAGCAGAAAAAAGAGTATTTCCAGCTATCAATGTGAATAGATCTGGGACTCGGCGAGAAGAGTTATTAATGGATCAGGATGAGTTACAAAAAATCTGGATCCTGCGTAAATTCCTGCATTCGATGGATGAAATTGAGGCGATGGAATTTGTACTTGGCCGTATGCAGGCCAGCAAAACCAATCTGGAATTTTTCGACCAGATGAAAAAATAAGGATCGTGTCGGTTCAGTCATTTGAACCCGTTGTAGGAACCAATCCGCGAATCCTGATTCTGGGTAGTATGCCCGGAGTAGCCTCCCTCAAAGCCGTTCAGTATTACGCTCATCCACGAAATTTGTTCTGGGTGATTATGGAAGATCTCTTCGATATCGACCATAAACAACCTTATGTTGAGCGGATAGCCTTAATTAAAATGCACCCGGTTGTTTTGTGGGATAGCCTGAGTCAATGTGAGCGACCTGGAAGCCTTGATAGTAATATAAATCGTCAAACTGCTGAGCCCAATAATATTGGTAAATTACTCATCGAGAATCCATCGATTACAGTTATTACTTTTAATGGGGCTGCTTCAAAAAACTATTTTGATAAGCTGGTAAAACCGCAATTAAATATCGAGCGCCCGATTGAATATCTTGCCATGCCTTCAACAAGTCCTGCTAATGCGAGTATCAAGCTGGATGCCAAGTTGGCCGCCTGGCGACGACTTCGAGATTTTATTTAAGTAGTTGCGCTCGAATGTGGGCGAGTGGTGCTTCGTCGTTAAAGACAACTTCATTATTTTCCAGTGAAACCCCGAGTTCGTGCTATAACCCATCGAGGTCAACTGGATAAGGTTTGGCCCGCATTGATTGATATAGCGGAACAAGTACATCGAATCCGATTGCCTGATCGGCCGATTTGAAAATAGTCATTGGATCACTATCGGCCTGCATCGAGTGTCCGTCATTTAATACGCCTCGGAGGGCATCTTTCAGACTAAGTCGATTATTTTTTTGACGGATTTCGATATCGGCTAACACACAAAACACAGCTCCACCCCAATAGGTTCGACCCCAGGTGGGTGTATTGTCGAGTCCCTGATCACCGGCTTGAGGCAGTCCTTGCGGCATTCGATTTATGAAACCATACCTGACAATCGATTCGCTAAGAAATCCCAATTGAGCCCGCACGATTGATTCCACGTATGTCGACAATCCTTCAAGCCACCATCGATGTTTACGAGGAATATGGGCCATCGCCAAATGAACTATTTCGTGCACCATAATCCAGTCTTTCCTCAGCATGGCGGGGTTAACGTTTTCACCAATGACTATACGGATAGATGGGAATTTACCTCCAAAAGCCTGGCCGAATCGCACCGCATTACCGCCACTGACTTGAAGTTTTATTTTTACAGTTGGTACGGGGAATCGACCATAATAGTTTTCGACGATTTGTGCTGACTGAATGATCCAGTCGAGCAGGACATCCTGTTTGGAGAGCATAACTACATCACGAATTTCCACGGTGATCGTGCTATCTGCCAGATCAAATACGAACTCGTTCGGACCAGAGTTTTTAATCGAGACGTTTGAAGCCCAAATTGATGAAGCAAACAGTAGACTTAAATAGAGCAGAGAAGGCTAGAAAGCTTTCATTGGATAAATTCCAGATGTCAGGCTTTTGAGCGATTAATCCAGGGGAGGTTCCGTTACTCAGGACCCTGATTACAATGTTTGGCTGTAGCTACTGAGTCGTACCATTCGGCCCGATCGCCCCAGAAAATATTATCTTCAGGGATGATTTTTGGCGTTTGATCAAGACTGCCTGCGGGAATAATTAACTTACCGCTTTTTAAGCTGGTGTAAGGCACTAGAGAGCCACAATGTGTACAAAAGCATTTGGAAATTACGTCAGGTTTATCGGGCGTAAATCGTTTTATTAATGCTTCTCCGCTCATCCAGCGCAACCGGTCGGCGCTTGTAAATATGTTCGAAGCGTGTGCAGTTCCCGTTGAACGACGACATTGACTGCAATGACAAATATGAAATTCATTAAAAGGCCCGGTTACTTGATAGCTAACCTGACCACATAAACAGGCGCCTGTTAATGTTTCGGTCATGTTTATTCCTCTGCCTGACTGTTAATGAGTCGGGAAACGAGATCATCGAATCGATCTTCGTGAACATTCGCATAAGCGAATCGAATAAATTTCTCCTGATTCTCTCCGAAGTAACTGCCAGGCAAACTAACAATGTCCTGCTCTTCAATGAGGCGTTTGACTACATCACGTGACGAAGTGTCGAAAGGGTGTTCGACATATGCAAAATAGGCGCCAGCACTAACCAGTCTATAATTAAGCGCTGGGTTATCGAAGGCTTTTTTGATCGCAATTGCGCGTCGTGCCAATTCTTCCGATTTTTCGATTTTCCATTCGTTTAAGTTTTGGAGTCCAAAATGTGCCGCTAACTGGCCGGCGTGGGGCGCGCAGATGGCTGTACAGTCCTGAACCTTTTTAAGTTGCTCGACTAATTTCGGCCCACCGATTACCGCACCGGTCCTAAAACCGGTCAAGCTATATACCTTGGAAAAACTATACAAATGCACGAATGTGTCCTCCCAATCCGGTTTATTAAACAATCCATGTGGGGTATCGTTGATGTCAATAAAGTCTCTATAAGTTTCATCGACAACCAGTGCCAGACCGGCTTCTTTCGCCACCTCGTAAAACTGCGACAGGCAGTCAGGGCTGTATATTGCCCCGGTTGGATTATTGGGTGAAATTAACAGTATAGCTTTGGTTTTATCGGTGATTAAATTTCGTGCCTGTTCGGGGTCGGGCATCGCAGTCTGGGCGTTAAAATCCAGGAACTTACAATCGATACCACGAGCATCCAGCCACATTTGATGGTTGAAGTAACAGGGTATAGGGACAATGACTTCATCACCGGATTGACAAATTGTATCGACAACGGAGCAGAAGGCCTGGTTGCAGCCAGCGGTTATGACAATATTTTCAGCATCGATTGTGGTTTGATAGCGTTGATTTACATTATTAGCGAGTTCGATTCTAAGCGGCTCGATGCCTCTGATATCGGTGTAGGTTGCGCCTTTACCCGACTTAATCGCATCTCCGAGATAATTTCGCAATGATTGCGGCGGCAGATGAGCGGGAACTGCCTGGCACATATCGATGATATTGGCTGAATCTGGATTTTGAACCCAGGACCAGGCTTCGGCGATCGGTGCAGCAGCACAATCTAGGACGTTGGGATTGAATTTCATTTTTAGTAGCTGAATTAATTTGGTAGATGTTAGACAATTCCGGGTTAACTGACCAGACCGGTTCAGGCTTTATTTGGAGTTTTTTAAATGAGATATCTACATACAATGGTTCGGGTTCACGATTTAGAGGCGTCACTTGCTTTTTATCGAGATATACTAGGGCTGGCAGAAACCAGGCGTTATGAAAGTAAAGAAGGACAGTTTACACTGGTTTATCTGGCTGCACCGACCGATCTCGATTCAGTCGAAAAGAATGAATCACCGTTGCTTGAGTTAACTTACAACTGGGATGAAGAAGTTTATCAGGGTGGTCGTAATTTTGGACATCTGGCATTCGAAGTCGATAATGTTTATGAGTTGTGCCAAAAAGCAATCGATAATGGTGTAACGCTTAATGTTCCTCCCAGTGATGGACATATGGCGTTTTTTCGGTCTCCCGATAATATTTCAATAGAGTTGCTACAGAAAGGAAAACCGCTGGAACCTGTTGAACCCTGGTTATCATTGCCCACGATAGGTGAATGGTAAATGGCTTTAGAGAAAGAACAATACCTGTCCGGAAAAGTTGCATTAGTAACCGGAGGTTTTGCGGGTATTGGCAAGGCTATCGCCATTGCCCTGGCTGAAAGAGGTGTGACTATAGCCGTAGGCTCGCGCAATCCGGGGTCTGGTGCGCTGTCTGAATTGAAAGCAGTCACCGAGAAACACTTTTTATCCAGACTAGATGTGGGTGATCTAGACAGTATTGCCGAATTTATGGACTCTCTAACCGAAAAATTTGGCGCTCCGGATATATTAGTTAATGCGGCTGGAATCTCAACTCACGAACATGTTTGCGGTCACGATGAACAATCCTGGCTGGATGTCATCGATATCAACCTGTCGGGTCCTTTCCGAATGATACGGTCTTGTCTGCCGGCGATGATGGAACGACGTTGGGGCAGAGTTATCAATATTGGGTCTACTGCTGCGACAACGGCGACGGCTGATCATGCTGCTTATTGTGCATCGAAATCAGGACTGTTGGGTTTGAGCAGGGCAGTTGCCCTCGAAGGTGCTAGCCGGGGAGTCAGTTCAGTTGTCATCAGCCCGACCTGGGTGCAGACAGAAATGTTTAATAACAGTATGGCCACACAAGCGCAAAATGCAGGCCATAGTATCGAGACTGAAATTGCTTCTGTGATAGATGGAATGCCTCAAAAACGGTTGGTACAACCGCGAGAGCTCGGTGCCTTAGCGGCCTTTCTCTGTCACGACGATGCTATTGGTATAACTATGGAAGATATTCAGGTTAATGCAGGAGCCTTGTGGTGAAGTTTATCGTCTAGATCTTTGTCGAGCAGGTTTTCTGATTTAACGGAATCAAAAAAAATCAGAAATCGGTAAAACCGATGCCTGGTCTAAGGTTACAACCGAAGAGCGAATGTAACTCAAATTCAGTTAATCCAGTGGCTTCGGCGCAAAGAAATGTCTAGATTTTATATCCAGATAAAGCAATGACCTTGCTAGTCCAGGTGCAAGCTAATCTGGATTTTTCAGGCATCCAGTTCTAGATTCGCCGTAAGATTTCTATCTAATCCCTGGATTGGTCGATAGTGGTCATTCGATTACCGCGCTGAATTGGGCCAAAATGGGGGAGCAGGCAAACAATATAATTAACAGCCCGACATTATGATGATATCAACATGACGAAAATCACTTAATTTGAAAATGCATAGCCTGATTAGAAGCATGCTAAGGCATTAAGGATTTTTAGGCGCTACTATCAACGATTTATCTGAGCACGAATTTCACCGCCAGCATTGGCCGTTGTATGAGCATTAAAGTACAAACCATCGGCCTTAAAGGCGTCGAGTTGCATTGCGTCCAGCGTCGCGTTACCCGACCAGAAATCAGTCTCGACAGTATCCTGAGTAAGCCCAAAAGCAACACCACCGCTGCTACCTGCCGCTGCCTCATGAACATGAGCCGCGTTTACAGTCAGCCCACTAGTGCGGATGTTGGCGTTGATACTTCCGCTTTCTTCATCGACCGTGGTGTATCCGATACCTGTTGCCGCCGTCACGACTGACGGCACTTCCTGGCTTCCATCCAGTTCACTACGTATTACGCTAATATTTCCCAGAGATAACTGGCCGCGTACTTCACCCGATGCATTTGCGGGTGTGTGTACATTGAAATAAAGCCCACCAACCAGCAGGCTTGCTAGTTGAGTCGTGTTTAAAACAGTATTGTCAGGTACAGCCCATAATGCCGGGTCGACAGTATCCTGAGTTAGCCCGTATAAGACGTCGCCATTAGTGCCAGCAAATGCGTCGTGAATATGTGCGCCACTGGCATCATCCAGTCCTGTGTTTCGAATATTCCCTCGGATCTCCCCACTAACCGTATCGAGGGTAATATAGGCGGTACCAGCATTGGTCGAATCAACGGGAGTCGGCACTTCATTTGCACTCTTAAGGTTAACCCGCACAACCTGCTGGTCTGGAGCGATGATTTGGCCCCGCAATTCACCCGAAGCATTGGCTGCTGTATGTATGTTGATGTAGTGCTCGGAATTCAATATTGCCGTCATCTGGGTTGCATCCAGAGTGGTACCATCAGGCACGTTAACCTGCAGTGCATTGCTAGCATCTATCTCCAGAGTGAATATTATTTCACCTGTCAACCCGGCAATGGCGTTGTGAATGTGAGCCGCAGTCACACTGCCTGTCAAATCAGCCAAAGTCGCGGAACCACTGAGTGCTCCGCTGTCACGGTTTAAGGTCAGGGTTGCAGTACCACTGCCTGTTGCAGCTATCTGTGGCACCGTTGATTCTCCCGATAATTCAAATGCAAAGGTTACAGATCCAAGCGTAACAGCATCATCATCATTACTGTCCCCTCCACATCCGCTTAGTAATAACACCCCAAGCAATGGAATAAAAACTAAAGAATGAAATTTTTTAATATCATCTAACATGACTTCTCCCAAGGGTTTCGACGCACTCAATGAGAATTATACCGGAAGGTGCATTTTCTTCCTTGTATTTAAAAAGACTCGAACACATCAATATGTCCAGGACTATTGGTGATATAGAATACGCTGAATGTCCCGAAAGTATAAAAGGCCTATCCTTAGTTTAGCTACCATATTCGTCTTTTCGGCTGAGACTTATCTGGATTTTTAAGATAGGGTTTGGCAGGTGACAGCAGTGGGTCAAGTTTGCTTGTAACAGGATGTCTACTAGCCGACAGAATCAGGTCTATACTCAGATTTAATCTTAAATCCTCCCATGCCTTTTATACATAAGAGCAAAGCCACATGACACAATTATCAAGCTATCCAGCTTCTACACTCCGTAATCAAACAGCTAGCCAATTTAAAGCTGCACTCATAATTATCACGATGTTTCTTGGCGCTTGCTCAACCACCATGCAAATGTTGGTGCCCAGTGATATTAGAGTGGGTACCGATGTTATCGCCGCTACCGAGCGCAGCTTGTGGTCGGGATTCATGGCGGATGAAACCTTCACCCTGGGTGAATACAAGGTGATCAATGTGGATAGGGACTGGGACAGCTCGGAATCGGACACCATTTCAATCAACAAATTAGACTTAAAGTTGGGCAGCACCGAAGGTGGATATGACTACCAGTTCAAGACGCCAAATGGCCAGATGAAAGGGATATGCGCCTCTGGTACTAGCGAAGAGAGCCTGGGTATGAGCGGATTTAAGGTCGAAGAAAAGGAGTTCAATCTCAGCTGTACTTGCCGAGATGGCAGGACCGAAGTGGCAAAGGTGACAGTACAGGCTAAAAATCTGAATAACTATATTGGCACGCTCACCACCCAGGGTAAGAGTTACAAAGTGGTTTCTCTTGAAGAAGTAGAAGGGTATCTCAGTAGTGGAGCAAGTGGCTATCGGGTAGATGGTAATCAACCTGTTGGCGCGGTAGAGGTATTAAAACCGGGTCGCATCTGGCTAGGTCGATATTTAAAACAAGCCGAAAAATCTGCGCTGGCCTGTACCTTTGTGGGACTCATGTTGTACATGCCGCCACAATAGCCGTCAGAGTTCACTTGTCGTAATAGCCAGCTTGCCCATGCCAGTCTTGATTATCGACGTGAAAATAGTTAGCGTGATTGGAACCACAAAATTTTATTCTGGCGAGATCTATCTTACGTCGGTTGAAGATGTGCAGCCATTTTCCGCCCAATGTTTTGCTGAAGAGCTATTTTTTGAAAGCGGTGGTGACGACCAGCCCGACGGCATAACCTTATCCACAAACGGTTCATTTGAAGTCATTGCCACTTCGAGTGATCCGTCGATCATCTATATGCGTTCTGGTGCCCGCGGGTGTTCGTGATGACAAATTTTTTGCGGTACTGAAATCCGGATTATTCGGGCTAGAACAGAAGTCGAAATCGTTCTCGAGTCGTTTTACTTCGCATAAAATACGGAATACGGCTCTGAAATCCAGCTGCCAGACTATCCCGGAAACGTGAGCGGAAGTTTCGAGATCAAGTCAGAGGGGATCGTTCCTGATCCCGAATATATTTACCAATAAATAACTAATAGGGTCGGAATACATGTTCATAATCCAGTAAAGTTGACACTAATGATTTCGAAAACGGTTTAGCGACTGCTTTTTCTTAGCTTCGTTGCTCGAAATTTCAGGAACAGTACACCTAAGAAAAGTCACTATCCTGTACAATTTGAAATCACAGAACAGACCAGAGAATCGATTCTAAAATTGATCACACACGCCAGGTTAAAATTATCTTCCTGTATATCGACCAGGCAATACGCCAGAATCATGGGAAATTGGGTAAAAAAGATAGGCTTAGATCCATAAGAATATGAAACAAATTCCATGAGAAGAACCAAAGTTACTTTGCTATATAAACGAACTCAAAATATACCAGCCATTCAACTATTACCTGGCCATAGTAAACTTGAAAGTACGGTGCGGTATCCTGGAATAGAGCTAGATAATGCTATGGAGATATCCGAGCAAACTGACTCTGAATGAAATTTAGCAGAGAGTGCTTAATCGGCATTTTCTGGTTTCTTCTGAACTAGTCATTTAGGTTAGTAAATTCGCCGAATAACATGAACCTCAGTGATTCAACTAATATTTATTGTTAGTCCCTTATGTTAACAAAAGGGTCGTCCACATTTATTCAGTTTTTGGCTGAAATGTGCCCAAATCAAACTCATCGATCAACCTATTCAGGTAAACCTGCAGCAAGCAAATTATCTTTGAGCCTCTCGTGGGATTTAGATTTAAAACTTTTTGCCCATTGCAAAGCAGAAAAATTTGGAGCGATATCCAAAACCTGTTTTGAAACTGTTTTTGCTTCGTCGAATCTTCCCGTTTCTGCTAAAGTACTAGCTAGCCACACCCGAGGCAAGTGCGACTCTGGTTCGCGTTGAATAGCCTGGTTAAGTGCAATGATGGCAGCGTCGTTATCACCATTTAAATGATAACCTGCACCGAAAACCATCAAGTACCATGGAATCGGAAATGGGCAAAGTCGAATAGCCTTTTTCATTTTATGAATGCCTTCCTTAATTCGGCCCGAATCCATTAGTACATTGCCCAAAAATGCCTGGGCGAGAGAATTGTTGGGGGCCAACTCAACTGCCTTTTCGGCCATGGTTATGGATAATTCCGCTTCGCCAAGTACCATGTGGATATTGGCTAAAAGCGAATAGGCCATCGGGAAATTCGGGTCTATTGCAAGCGCCTTCTGAGCCGAGTCGAGCGCTTTCTGCATGGCTTCGTCGGTATCTCCACACCAGTTCCAAACTGATTCTTCCCAGTATAACCAGCCCATCAAGACCCAGGCATTGGAATAGTTCTGATCCAGCTCAAGCGCCTGCTTTAGTAATTGTCTGGCATCTGTGACATTATCCCTGACATGAGAATCAACCAGAGGTGCCGCGCGCATGGCATGTTCCCAGGCTTTGACACTGCTAGTATCGGTTATAAACAGATTGGCAGCTTCTCCTCGAACCAGTTTCACTTGCAGCTCTATCACAATGTTATGGGTAATTTCATCCTGAACAGCGAAAATATCGTCTAGATTGCGGTCGTAGCGTTCGGCCCAAACATGATCACCGTTCCTGGTATCAATAAGCTGTGCTGTTATTCGTAACCGATTCCCAGACTTACGAATACTCCCTTCAAGCACATGACTAACCCCCAGATCGCACCCGACTTCACGTATATTAATTGCACGTCCCTTGTAAACAAAAGTTGAATTTCGAGCAATTACGACCAGATTTGGCAGCCGCGATAGCGCTGTAATGATATCTTCAGACATCCCGTCAGCAAAAAATTCCTGCTCGGGATCCCCGCTCATATTCTGAAACGGTAATACCGCTATCGAGGGTTTATTCGGCAGTTCCAGGCGCTCACCAGTCAACGCTTCGTAAGAGTCTCTGGAAAGTTTTGCTGGAAACAGAGGGTTATTATGCCCTGTAGATCGAGATTCAGGTGTTGGCAGTTGTTCACCGGATCTTAGCTTTACGGAAAAAGCCCGCACAGGTTGATCGAATCCCTTCAAAATCTGTTCACCCAGGCTTTCAAAATCGTATGGCATTCTAGCGGGCACTGTCTCTGATACTGCACTCTGGACAACCACCCCACCTGAATCGGCTAATTGTTCCAACCGTTGTGCCAATACTACGCCAGCACCAGTAATCGTATTGTCCGCAATGACAACTTCACCCATGCTAATTCCGACTCGCAATTCGGGCCGAATATCGTCGCTGAGTGTTGCATTAAACCCTTGGTTCAGGGTCTGGAAGGCGAGAGAAGCGGCTACGGCGTCTGAGGCTTTTTCAAACTCGGCGACAAGCGCGTCACCGCGAAGCTCACGAGTAAATCCACCATAGGAATTGATGGCTTCTGAAAATTTGTGAAATACAGCTTGAATACGCTCGTGAGCTAAGGTTTCATTTTTCTGCACAAGCGAGGTGGAACCAACCACATCAGCATGCAGGATTACTGCAAGCTTGAGTGATAGGCGATCCATATGTTTCAGTTTTCTACTCCTCAGGGAGGATATCTCTTGGATCTTCGGTTTCGTAATGAGGAACAACATCACTGACGTGTTCCCATGTCGCACGGGAGCCCATAAAGATATGAGATTCCATGTCTTTGCGGTGTCCCGGATCCTGGCCGCTATCGAGGGTTGGTAGATTCACCAGGGAGAATGTAGTGTCATCATCGTCGTAAGCAAAAAGATTACACCCGCAAATACGACAAAACTGCTGTTCAAATCCGGGAGAAGTACGGTATTTGGTCAGGTTTTTCACACCCTCTATATCAACTTGATCACGTCGCATGATACCAACAGTTGCATGTAGAGCTCCGGTACTTTTACGGCAAGTTTCACAATGACAGTGTTGAACACTTAAAGGTGACGCATTCAAGGTGTATTTCACCGCGCCACAGTGACAACCGCCTGACAATTTAATTTCCTTGTTCATACTCGTTCCTGAGCTTCTCAAATAAAGTAAGGGACCGTCGAATTATCTTATCACAGATGGAAGAAATCAGTTTCGTGCTATGAAAAGCTAATTTCAGATGATGACGGAACAACTGCTTATTTGACCAAAGCAGTCAACCAGATGCGATCTTACAAAAAACCGGTTAGTTTGTTGGCACTGGAAACCTGCTGTATGTTTATAAACGCCAGGGCTTGACCCTATTATCCCAAAATTGACAGCACAACCAATTAATCGCATAGTTGATTCTGCTGCTCTCTTCCACTAGAACCAACGGATAATACAATGTCAATTGACCAAACGCGTCTGGAAGCCCTTGCCACCAAGTATGTTGATGCCTGGAATTCAAAGGTGCCCGAAAACGTTGCATCCTTTCATGATTCCAAATCTCAAATCACGATCAATCGAGGCGAACCCTCAGTAGGTTTTGAAGCCTTAACTGCGATGGCTGCCGGATTTCATGCTGATGTACCAGATCTGGTTCTGAAAAGTGATGGTATTCGCTCCGCTGGCAATCATGTTGTATTTATGTGGACATTCACAGGGCACGATGCAGGGACGGGCAATCCCTTAAATGTTGTCGGTTGGGAAGAGTGGGAGTTTGACGACAATATGAAAGTTACGTCATCGCTAGGATGGTTTGATGCAGAAGAATATCAGCGTCAAGTCGACGGTTCTGTAGCCTGAAAACACTGCATGTAAGCTCAAAGCTCATCTCTACCATGGTACCGTGCCGAGTCAATTTCCCTTGCTGTCATGAACGCTGGGCTCACCGCGGGAAATTGTCTGGTGCAATCGCTCGCTATGCGATGGAAGGCAGCGTGCAACGGATGGACAATCAAGTTCGAATCAATGCCCAGTTGATCGATGAGACTTCGGGCGGCCAGATCTGGGCAGAGCGCTACGACGGGAATCTTGATGATGTTGTTCTCGATGCGCGACGAGATCACCAGGAAAATCATGACAGCACTCTCGGTAATGCTTATCGATCAGCAACTGGAGAGTCGAGATCGAATCGGAACGAACATTTCTGAAGCCTATGATGCTCTGCTTCGAGGCTGGGCTCACTATCAATTGTTCACTCCTGAAGACCTGGTCAAAGCGATTCCGTATCTCGAAAATGCGCTCGAACTCGACCCGTCTTTTGCGCGTGCACACGCCGTGTTGGCGGCGGTTTATTGGGGGATATGTCGCAACGTATGGGTAGAAGGTGCTGGAATGTCTTATGAGGAATGCGGTAAGAAGACAAGCCAACATTTGGGCGAGGAGATGAAGAACCCGACGCCTCTGGCCCACCGGATTGCGGCCAGGCGGTATGAATATGGCGAGCGCTGGAATGAGGCATTAGTCGAAGCTGGAAAGGCCATAGCCCTGGATCCCAATAATGCGAACGGTTACCAGGCGATGAGCGCACTGCTGGGCAATCTGGGCAGAGCTGCAGAAGGTCTGGTACTTATAAAAAAGCGATACGGCATAGATCCCAAAACCGATTATCTGTAGCGGCTCGGCTATGCTCAGTTTCACATGGAACGATACGACGAGGCAGCGAAAACTATGTTTAGAGCCACCAAACGTATTCCGGATCATGACTGGAATTACTTACTGTTAGCAGGTGCTTACGGCCATCTTAGTCGCGACAGGGAAGCCAAGCAGGCGGTGACGACGTTCAACAGTATTCGCTACGAAAAGGGAGGCAAAAAACCGCCGTTTACACTCGCTGGATTGAAATATTGGTCCATCAAAAATGAAATCGTCCTGCTACGTTTGCGAGAGGGTATGCGCAAAGCAGGCGTTCCCGCAAGCTAATCCATGGCTAAAAAGGAGGCGGATTGAAGTTTAACCAACCATCCTCTGCTGGTGCGAATATTGTGCTATGTCGTCATTTGTCTTCATAATATTCTCAAGAATTAATTGATTTCGAAACGGCCGGAGCGGTTGCCGAGAAGGGAGGTGAGAAATGCAGGCCAGGCTGTGTCCCAGAGAAGCAGGTTTTCTAATTTAACAGAGCCAAAAAAAACCAGGAATCGGTAAAACCGATGCCTGGTCGAAGGTCACAACCGAAGAGCGCATGTAACTCAAATTCGGTTAATCAGGAGGTGTGGGAAAGTTAATCCCAGTTGAGTGCACCACCCGTTTGATACTCAGTAACCCGAGTTTCAAAAAAGTTTTTCTCCTTTTTCATATTTGCCTGCTCATCTAGCCAGGGCAATGCATTTTCAGCACCCGGGAATGGCGTTGCATGATTCAGTTTATTGGCGCGTCGATTGGCAATATATCGGAACTGTGCAATATGATCCGATGCGCTATAGCCTAAAATAGGATCAGGCAGCAGATAATGAGCATACTGTTCTTCTGCTGCTTCCGCCTCTTCCCACATATTTTGAATAACTTTCGGGTCTAGCTTAAGGTTTTCTTCGATGATAATTTGTTTAACGACACGAATCCCGAAAGAGGCATGCAGAACTTCATCACGCATGATGTATTGTAATTGTTCTGCGGTACCTTTCATCAGTCCACGTCGCTGTAATGCGAATATAGGGCTGAATCCATTGTAAAACCAGGTACCTTCAAAAACACCTGCAAAAAAGGTGTAGGCGAGTACGAAATTCTCCAGTTCATCGCGATCCCTTAAGTCGATATCGGGACGTAATACGGATTCAAGGCGCTGATTGCAAAGTTGTATTTTGTGATGGATTTCAGGCACTACCCGATAACGATTATAAATTTCACCCTGGTCAAGTCCCAATGATTCAATACAATGTTGATAAGCCCAGGTATGCATAGCTTCTTCATAAACCTGTCGGGCCTGGTAGATTTGCAATTCTGGTGCGGTCATTTTCTCCATGACGGCAATGCCGACATTACGCATCGCTAAAATATCTGAAGTCGTTAAGTAGGACAGAACATTTTCATAAACATGACGCTCTTCAAGGGTTAGCTTGTGTTGATAATCATGAATGTCCTGAGTCATGTTGATATCGAGTGGCGTCCAGTGATTTTTGTTTGCATTCATGAAGTATTCCCATGCCCATGGGTACTTGAATGGCGCCAGTTGATTGATATCGGCCAGGCCGTTGACAACCCGTTTATCATCGGGGTTAATCGGTTTTGCCGATGCCGGATTTATTGCCGGTCTCGGAATATCACGAATTAACTTCGCAGCTCTGGGCGGAGCGGTCTCCTGGTTTACCGGATTAATGGCAGGTTCCAAACTGTTAACTAAAACATCAATAGCAGGTTCGGCTGTTCTCGGGGCCCGGGAGGCAAGGGGGTCTTCCCAATTCAACATTTTTTGTACTCCGTTATTTTATAGGTTGCGGTTACTGGCAGGCATCACAATCAGGATCCAGAATCGAACAAACCTGCGGTTCAGGCTCAGGTTGAGTCGTTGATTCAGGAGTCCTGGTCGCTGTATTTTCAACAGCAGTTGCACCCAGTGATCGCAGGTAATAGGTTGTTTTTAAACCACGCACCCAGGCCAGTTTGTAGAGGTTGTCGAGTTTTTTGCCCGATGGTTCAGCCATATATAGATTCAGCGACTGCCCCTGATCTATCCACTTTTGACGGCGAGAACCCGCTTCTACCAGCCATCGCGAATCTATTTCAAACGCAGTGGAATAAATGGCTTTCAGATCATCCGGTACACGATCAATATTTTGAACGCTGCCATCATAATATTTCAGGTCATTAACCATGACTTCATCCCAAAGGTCTCGTTCTTTCAAGTCATCGACCAGATAGGTATTAACGACGGTGAATTCACCAGACAAATTCGATTTAACATAAAGATTTTGATAAATAGGCTCAATCGACTGACTAACACCGCATATGTTTGAAATAGTCGCGGTCGGCGCAATCGCCATGGTGTTTGAATTTCGCATGCCAACAGAAACTACGCGCTGACGCAGGCTATCCCAGTTCATTCGGCTTGATTGATCCTGTTGAAGATATTCACCCCGAACATCTTTCAACATGGCGACTGAATCGATGGGTAAAATACCCTGGCTCCAGAGTGATCCTGGAAAAGTAGAGTATGAACCTCGCTCTTCGGCCAGATGTGTAGATGCCTGAATGGTGTAATAGCTGACTGCTTCCATCGACTGATCGGCAAAATCAATCGCTTCTTCTGAGCAATAGGACATATGCTGTTTATAGAGCGCATCCTGAAAACCCATAATACCCAGCCCAACCGGGCGATGGCGAAGGTTTGACTTTCGCGCTTGCGGAACGCTGTAGTAATTGTAGTCAATGACATTATCGAGCATCCGCATGGCGGTATTGATCGATTTTTCGAGTTTCTCCAGGTTCAGCCCGTTTTCACCCATATGTTGAGGCAGGTTAATTGAACCCAGATTACAAACGGCTATTTCATTGTCGGTTGTATTGAGTGTGATCTCAGTACACAGGTTTGATGAATGCACGACACCGGAATGCTGTTGTGGCGAGCGGATATTACAGGGATCTTTGAATGTGACCCAGGGATGACCCGTTTCAAATAACATTCCCAGCATTTTTCGCCATAAATCTACCGCAGCAATCTGACGGTAGGCTTTGATTTCACCGCGTGCGGCCTTGGCTTCATAACCAACATAAGCAGTTTCGAATTCGGCACCATACAAATCATGCAAATCAGGTGTTTCATCGGGTGAAAACAGGCTCCAGGGTGCTTCTTCAGCGACGCGTTTCATGAACAGATCAGGAATCCAGTTGGCGGTATTCATATCGTGAGTACGTCGACGTTCTTCACCGGTGTTTTTACGTAATTCGAGAAAATCTTCAATATCGAGATGCCATGTCTCAAGATAGGCGCACATGGCTCCTTTTCGCTTTCCGCCCTGATTTACTGCAACCGCAGTATCGTTAGCAACCTTTAGAAAAGGCACGACACCCTGTGACTTCCCATTAGTTCCCTTGATGTGTGAACCCATGGCCCGAACGCGAGTCCAGTCATTACCGAGGCCACCAGCAAACTTGGACAACATCGCGTCGTCTTTAATGGCACTGAAAATACCGTCTAAATCATCAGGTATAGTGGTCAGATAGCAACTCGATAACTGGGGACGTAAGGTGCCTGAGTTGAACAGGGTAGGGGTGCTGCTCATAAAGTCGAAGGACGACAATAAATTGTAAAATTCGATTGCGCGTTCTTCACGATTGACTTCATTAATGGCAAGACCCATTGAAACTCGCATGAAAAATGCCTGGGGTAATTCAAAACGAGTGTCTTCATGATGAATGAAATAACGGTCGTAGAGCGTTTGCATACCGAGATAGGTAAATAGATGATCACGTTCCGGCTTAAGGGCTTTACCCAGTTTGTCGAGGTCAAATTTCAGTAATTCTTTGTCGAGTAGCTCTAGATCTGAGGCTCTTTTAATATAGTGTGCCAAATACTCCGGATAGCGTTCAGCCATTTCGGTGTAGGTTGCATTTGGAGCACCGTCGTTAATAAATGTCAAAGTTTCGGCACGGAGTTCATCCAGTAGCAAACGAGCCGCTACATTTGAATATTCAGGTTCGCGGTCGATCAAACCACGTGCACTCATGACAATAGTAGGACTGACATCCTTGAACGGGACACCGTCAAACAGGCTTTTCAGCGCGTCCTGATAAACCCGATTGGGGTCAGCATGAGCCAAACCTGAGCAGGCGTCTTCGATTACTTTCCGAATTCGATTTTTGTCGAGAGGCTTCAGGCTACCGTCAGCCATTTTGACATTAAGTGCCGGGCCCACTACGGCGTCGTCAGGCAGTTCGCCCGAAGCGACTTCGGCCGCTCTGGCGAGGGAGTGTTGTTCGCGATACAGGACATAAGAGCGAGCAACTTTTTGTTCGCCATTACGCATCAGGGACAGTTCAACCTGATCCTGTATATCTTCAATTTGAAATGTTCCACCATCGGGTTGTCGACGAGTCAGAACGTCTACAACCAGAGCGGTTAATTTTCTGACAGTTTCATGCACACGGGTTGAAGCTGCTGCCTGTCCCCCTTCTACCGCCAAAAAGGCTTTGGTCATGGCGACTTCAATTTTATTACGATCGAAGCTGGTTAGCTTTCCGTTACGTCGGATGACATTGTAATTGGTCAATATGTTAGTTGTGGTCGATGAGGGATCTGATATGGCGGCTTTAGCGGTAGCGGTCAAGGCAGCCGGCTCTGTCAATGGTGATTCGATATTTTCCATCTAATACTCGTCAAGATTGGTATGGTCTGTGGAAACTTAAATCAGCCCTTTTAATTCAGGCTGGTTTTACGGAATCTAATTAGTCAAGATTCCAGGGATTTCCGTCAATAAATAATTCTGCGTTCACAATTTTTGATCATCATTTAATTCCCCAACAGTTAAGGTTATTTATAACTGTTGGAAGCAAATGACTGTATTTTCTCGGCTTTACGATATATACGCTCTATTGTTCACGACCCCCGGGAAGAAAATTGCCTTTTCAATCCCATAGACACAATATAATGTGTTTTCAGCTAAGGTCAAGTACATTATGTTGTGTATTGATTTGTGGACAGTGATTGGAAAAGCTGTGGATAAACCGGTAAAAAAACTGACGTAATGGTGGCCTAAGTAGGGATTTCAGGTCATTATCGGAATGGGCTATGATTGTGTTCGTCGGGAATTTTTAAGTATTGTCCGGAGTCATGATTTTTACTGCTTCACGTCCTGAAAAGGTCTGTTATCAAAGCCACCAGTAAGAGATATTTTGCGGAGCACCTTCACGATTGGGATTGATATAGTATTTGCCTTCCAGCAAGGTTTTTTGAATCGGACAAATGGGTGCATTTATCAATCAAGCTATTATGATTGTTGCTGATGTTATTTATTTTGACCAGGAAGCTAAGCGAGTAAAAGTATGCTGCGAGTTCGCGAATGTGTACTAGGCTTGAATGAGTCAATAATTTTAAGATGCCTTTTCAAAATGCTCGAAATAAATCAAGTGCAGGGGCCTGATGGGATGATGGCACTTATTGAAGATGTTAATCAATTGGTCAGCGTTTCTGATATTTATTACAGGCTTGAGGCAGCTATCGAGAATCCGAGTTCGAGCGTTCAGGATTACGCACGATTGTTATCAGTTGATCCTGATCTATGCGCAAGGTTGTTGCGAGTTGCGAACAGCGCGTTTTACAGTTTTGCGGTGCCAGTCGAATCGGTAGAACGAGCGATTCAACGAGTCGGTTTGAGACCGATTCGTGAATTGGTTCTTGCGACGACAATATTGGAGAGTTTTTCCAGACAGTCGATTCCTGGTTTTGATATACAACAGTTTTGGACTCACAGCCTGGCTGTCAGTGTATTGAGTCGTGGTATTGCCCGTAAATGTGGGACAACATCGCCCGATGCTTACCTGGTTCCAGGGTTGCTACATGACGTCGGACAGCTGGTTTTGTACCTGCAGTTACCTCGGCTAATGGAGAATATAAACCAGCAGCAAAAATCTGATGCTGGATTGATCAATCAACGGGAGGAACATGAACTGGGATACTGTCATGCTGAGCTTGGAGGCAGCCTTTTAAAGTATTGGCAGTTGCCCGATAATCTGTGGGAGCCGATTTATCATCACCATAACCCTCTTTGGGGTCATGAATATGCTCACATGAGCAGCGTATTGAAAGTTTCGGATCTGATGGCAGATAGCTATTGTGCGGAGTCGAATACTGTTCCAGATATCTTGATTGAAATTGCTGAACCTTTAAAGTTCCTTGGACTCGAGATTAATGATATTGATTTAATTTGGGAAACCGTTCGCGAAGACCTTAGCGACTTGAAACTGCAGTTTCGAGTTCACTAATTTATCGGTTTACGACATGATTAAAGTCGCCAGTCCGAGAAATGCGACGATTCCGACCACATCAGTAACGGTTGTTAAAATAACGCCGCCGGCAATCGCCGGATCTATGCCAAGCTGTCGGAGTATTATGGGGATAAACGCCCCGGCGAATGCGCCAGCTACCAGGTTAACAATGAGCGCAAAGCCGATTATGAATCCGATTTGTAAATTTTCGAACCACATGATGGACAGAGTAGCGACTACTATCGCCCAGACCAAACCATTGATCAGTCCAACTGAAATTTCTTTTTTTATCAGGGAACGATAATTTGAGCTACCTAATTGACCGAGCGCAAGGCCACGGATGACCAGTGTCAGGGTTTGAGAACCTGCGATGCCACCCATGCTGGGTACAATGGTAATTAAGATAGCGAGTGCTACTACCTGCTCAAGAATAGATTCGAAGAACCCGATAACACCTGCTGCCAAAAAAGCTGTTAGCAAATTGATTCCTAACCAGATACCCCGGCGTCGTGCGATGATGAAAGTTGATGCGAACATATCTTCATCTTCAGAGAGCCCCGCTCGACTCATAATGGAGTGTTCACCTTCGTCTCTAATGACATCCACCACGTCATCGATCGTTATGCGCCCGATGAGCTTATGTTCTTCGTCGACTATGGGTGCACTAATCAGATCGTAGTTTTCAAATTCTCGTGCCACTTCAGATTCGCTAATATGAGCATTGAGTGCATCGACATCGGTACGCATAACATCCCGGACTTCAAGTTCAGGATCGTTTGTCAGTAAGTCTTTGAGATAAAGCGCACCCAGATAGTGATCGTGTCGATCAATTACGAAGAGCTGATCGGTGTGGCCCGGCATTTCACCCCGAATGCGTAGATAACGTAATACCACATCTATCGAGACGTCGGCTCTTATCGTTATCTGGTCGATGTTCATCAAACCACCGGCGGTATCCTCTGCGTAGGAGAGAACGGCTTCCAGTTTTGTTCGTTTATGGACATCGAGGGTATGGAGGGTACTGACCAGCATATCGGTTGATAGCGACAGAATAATGTCAGCCTGGTCATCTACATCGGGAATGGCCTCGATGATTTCGGTAATTTGATCCGAGTTTAATTCACGTAAACGGCTATTACGGAGTTCTTCACCGGTTTCAAGAAGAACGCCGCCAATTTGGTCTGTGGGAATCAATGGCCATAACTGATCACGTTGCTGCTGAGGTAGTGAATCAAGCAGGTTAGCTATTTCGGTGAGATTTGCATTTTCGAGTAAAGACTGGACAAGCCGCATTTCATCATCTTCTAGAGCAGATGAAATTTGTTGTCTCAGGTGTTCGATATTTTCTTCGATCATGAAAATGGCTCTCCTCTAAAAGAGAGTGTATCAGACCTTTCCAATAGCCAAAGAAATGTCATGTATTAGATGAATTTGCAGCTTTATCTGAGGTGAATCTGGTCTGAAGGCCGGCTTTACTCTGATTCACCAAATCGATTGTTGATTAAGTTCTTGACCGCTTCCATACAGTCCTCCTGGTCGGATCCTTCAACTTCAAGCAAGACTTCAGTTCCCCTGCTAGCTGCCAGCATCATAACGCCCATGATACTTTTAGCATTAACTCGATTCCCCTGTTTATCAATAAAGACGTCACTGGAGAACTGGCTGGCAGTGTTAACCAGTTTCGAAGCTGCTCGAGCATGCAATCCCAGTTTGTTAATTATGGTAATCGTTTCGGATAACATAGCCTGTACTTCCTAATTTTGAGTTCCACGTTTATTGGCTTGAACAGCAATTTCTGATAACTCGATTAAACTTTTCTGGCGATTGTTAAATAGGCTAACCAGCATTGGTAAACTCATTCCACTGACGACTTGCGCATTATGATCTTTTGCAAAATAGCGGGCTAGATTGTCAGGCGTTGCTCCAAACAAATCGGTCAAAATAAGCGTCCCATCTTGACTTTTAAGACCCGCCAGTTTATTCCGAACCTGATCCACATAAGCGCCTAGATTATCAGGTTTTAAATTTGCAGGAATAGACAGCGATTCTATGTTAATGGTTGCGTCAGAAAATATGCATCGGGCTGACTCAATCATCTCATCAGCAATGCCGTTGTGGCTAATCGCGAGTAAACTAACGGTCATTTTAAATCCCGATGTTTTAGCGAAACGTTGTAACCCTTTTCCTGCAGTCGATTCGTCAACTGTTCGGTTAGGTAAACCGAACGATGCTGACCACCCGTACAACCAATTGAAATCGTAATATAACTTCGACTCTCACGGATGAAGGCAGGTATCCATCTATCGGTATAATTCAGTAAATCATTCAGCATCGCTTTTACTTCCTCAAAGCCCTCGAGGTATTTAATGACTTCTGAATCACGCCCGGTCAAAACTTTAAGGTGATTTTCCCAGTGAGGATTAGGCAGAAAACGAACATCAAAAACGAAATCCGTATCTGCCGGAAGCCCATGCTTGAAACCAAACGACTGGATCAGAATAGCGGTATCAGTCCGGTGGGAAGGCAGTAAACGTTTAACAATGGTTTGCCGTAATTCGTGAACGTTTAAAGTCGAAGTATCAATGCTCAGATCTGCATGCGCGCTGATATCCTTAAGTAAAGTTCGCTCTTGACGTATGGCATCGATTAGCGGTACAGCATGACTTGATAAGGGGTGCTTTCGGCGAGTTTCGCTAAATCGTTTAAGCAAAGCGCTGTCGTCAGCGGTTAGAAATAGAATTTTTACCGAAGCCAGTGCCGGTCTTATTTCCCCGATGAAGTGATCGAGCTTGCGTATATCTTCGTCACCGCTTCGCGCATCTATTGCAATTGCAATATTTTCATAAAATTGACTGGAGGGTCGCTGCATGGTCCGAACAAATTCAGGAAGCAGAATAAGTGGCAAATTATCAACACAAAAATAACCTGCATCTTCGAGTGTATGAAGCGCCACTGTTTTGCCCGAACCGGACATTCCGCTCAACAGCACCATATTCATAGGTTGTGATGGTTCCTGTTTTGGGCTACTCATAATATCGGTTGGCTATAGGGTTATTGTTGATCTTGTATCAATCGATTTTGACGTTCTATGAAATCTTCCGCTGCGTTGTACCCACTCAGGTTTAGCAAATGGTTTCTAGCTGCAGCTTCGACCAGGACCGCTAAATTACGGCCCGGCGCAACGGGCAAAACGACTTCAGGAATATCAACACCGAGAATATTACGGGTTTTGATATTGTTTCCCAGTCGGTCAAAACTGGTTGAGTTTTCTTTCGTCAATCTTTCCATATGAACAATCAGTCGAAGGGTTTTTCTTAGTTTTAGGGCATTGGCTCCAAACATTGAGCGAATGTTTACGACACCTAAACCCCTAACCTCCATGAAGTCGCAAATCAATCCAGGGCTTCGGCCGTCTATTACATCTGGGGATACACGGGCAAAGCGAGTTACATCATCAGATATTAGTCGATGGCCCCGCGATATCATTGCCAGCGCGAGTTCACTTTTACCAACACCACTGTTGCCGGTTATAAATACACCTAAACTATAGACCTCTATATAGACGCCATGTTCAATGGTTGTTTCCGCAAGTGCATTAGTTAACAAATGTCGAGACAGGTCAATAATCTCCGAATCGGGTAGATCTGACTTTAAGACAGCGATTTCCTTAGCTTCGCAAAGACTAATCATTGCGGCCGGCAGAACATTATTGTGACTCACAATAATCACGCTGACCGGCCCACGAAATAGTCGTTTCATGAGCGATATCTGTTCGTATTCACTCAATCGAGAAATATATCGAGATTCGTGGAAACCGACGACGACAATACTGGATGTTCTAATGACATTGAAATAGTCGACAGCTTCGAAACTGTCGTTATTACGGCGTGAAGTTTGTATTTCACGGGTAAGACCTGTTTCTGATGACAGGAAGCTGAGTTTTAATTTAGTTTGATATTTGTCGAAAAATTTTAGAATGTTCAGCGACGAACTCATTGATCTGCTGCTTCGATAATGTTTAGCAGTGCATCGGTACTGTCTGCGGTTCGTATTTCCTGGCAGACGGATTCTCGTGAAAATGTTTTTGCCAGTGAAGACAGAATATGCAGATGTTCATCAGTAGCATCCTGCGGAATGATAATGGCAAAAATGATATCGACGGGCAGGTTGTCCATAGATTCAAAATTGATCGGCTTAGCCACTCGAATAAAAATGCCAATCGCTTTATCCAATCCGGTAAGCCTGGCGTGAGGAATAGCAAAGCCTTTACCGATCCCGGTACTTCCCAGTCTTTCACGGCCCAGAAGGCTGCAGAAAACCTTTTGGCCATCAACTTGCTGTTGAGCGCCGACAGTATCGGCGATATGTTCGAGTAATTTTTTCTTACTGGTTACAGGAAGGTCCAGAAAAATTCGTTCGGGTGACAGAAGGGCTGATAGTGTCATGATTGGGTGTGGATTGGTCGACGTCCTGAAGTTGACGCGAATCTTAATTCAATTGGTTTTGTATGCAAGCAGTAAAAGGGAAAAGGGCGGGAAAATCCCGCCCTTTTGTTTATTCCTCTTCGTCCAGAATGGTGGCAACTCGCGCACGGTGGTTTGTTTGTTTTTCCTTATGTTTTTTGCCCTGTCGGTCGAGTTTAGCAATTAATCCATCAATGGCAGCGTACATATCTTCCTGTTCGTCATCAGCATGCAGGTTTCCTCCGCTAACATGCAGCGTGGCTTCGGCTTTGTGGCGCAATTTTTCAACGGTTAGCACGACATTTATATCAAGCGCCTGATCGAAGTGTCGATCAAGCCGTTCGATTTTTTCGTGGACATAGTTACGCATAGATTCTGTAACGTCGACATGATGACCGCTAATACTGATTTGCATCTGTTACCTCCCAGGTAAAATGACCCACTTCATGGCAGGCCGGTTATGTCTCAAAAGAGACGTTTGCGCTCATTTGAAGGGGAAATATTAAGGGCTTCCCTGTACTTGGCGATCGTCCGCCTCGCAACATTAATTCCCTGTTCTCCCAGCAAAGTAGCGATTTTGCTGTCACTGAGTGGCTTTTGCGGCAACTCAGCGGCGACAAACTTTTTAATAATGGCGCGAATTGCCGTAGCCGAACATTCGCCGCCGTCGGCAGTGCTGACATGACTGGAAAAAAAGAATTTAAATTCGAGTATGCCGCGCGGTGTATGCATGTATTTGTTGGTTGTGACACGCGAAATTGTTGATTCATGCATGTCCAGTTTTTCCGCTATATCCCGAAGCACCATTGGCTGCATCGCTTCGTCGCCATAGTCAAGATAGCGATGTTGTTGTTTGATAATTTCGTTGGCAACTTTATACAAAGTATCATTTCGACTTTCCAGGCTCTTTATAAACCATCGAGCCTCCTGCAAATGATCTTTAAGATAGGTGTTCTGTTCGCTGTTATCACTACGTTTAATCATTCCGGCATACTGATCGTTTACCTTAAGACGGGGAGAATTATCAGGATTGATACTGACTTGCCATTGTCCTGAGCGTTTTATAACGAAAACGTCCGGTACTATATATTCTGCATGGGTTTCGCTGACCAGGTGTCCGGGATGCGGATTGGTTGTTTGTATCAGTTTAATAATGTCTGATAGTTCCTGGTCGCTGGCCTGAAGCCGCCTTTTCAATAAAGCGATGTCATGGCTTGCCAGGTTTTCAAGATAACGATCAACCAAAACTTTGGCTTTAGCCAAATGAGGCGTTAAAGGATCGTATTGACTTAGCTGGATAGACATACATTCGCTGGGCGAACGTGCGGCAACTCCGATCGGGTCAAAGCGTTGAATTAGCCTGAGGACCGCTTCAACTTCGTCGAGGTCAAGATCCGGATTCTCAGTGAGTAAACCGGAATAAAT
>JBLIOG010000019.1:0-29448 GCA_047639625.1 Gammaproteobacteria bacterium | reverse complement strand
GCACACAGAGCACCGCAAACACTCACCGAACAGGATAAACAATCGATACTCGTGCTAGGCCAATGTTTTACCGATACTCGGAATCAAGCAGAAACCCCGGCGGTACTGAAAAAGAAAATCATGCGCTACCTGATCAAGGAAATCATCGTTGATGTGGATAAAGAAAAACAACTTTTACGTTTTATTATCCACTGGCAAGGTGGCAGTCATAGTGAGCTGATTATCCCTAGACCTCTACCTCCAGTCAGGGTCACAAAACAAAGGCAGAAGATCTTGAGTTGATCCGAAATATGGCGGTAAGATACAACGATGCCCAAACCGCCATGGTGCTCGGCAAGCTGGGAAGAAAGACCGGTAAGGGTAATCGTTGGACTCAATCGAGTGTTCGTACTATCCGAACAAAGTACCGCATCAAAGCAGCACCTAAACAAATTGATGACGGCATCCTTAATCTGGTCCAGGCCAAACAATATAGTGGGGTCAGTGGCTCGACCATCATGCGTTTGATCAATGCCAACGTTTTACCGGCTAAACAGGTAGCGCCGTTTGCCCCATATGAGATAAAACAATCAGATTTGGAGAACGAGCCGGTATATTCTATGCTTAAGACACTCAAAAAAACCGGAAAACTAACCCTGAAAGGGGGTGTTTCAGATAACCAATCAGAGCTGTTCGTTTAAAATCAATCACTTAACCACCAGGGGTATTTAGCTTATGTCTTCATTAAACAATACGCATGAACACGCCGTTAAATCGATCACATACGTTTGATAGGATGCTGAGCCATCTGGAGCGATCGTCATCATCGTCATAGATCGGCTCTCGACGTAACGTGATAGATAGCACCAGCATATTCTAGCCTCAAGGCTCTAGCCATCGAGAGAATGTAACATTACCAATGCTACCTGGAGAGACCCGATTTGCTCCCGCGGTGTTGATACCCATTCATACACATGAGGATGCCGAATCGTTAAGTCAATACAATTGCGGCTATGGGCTTCTGATGACTTTTAGTTGAAAGCAATCTACTGCTTGCAAGAACGGTGTTCGGATTATCAGGCATTACAGTAAATAATTAAATAAAGGAGCAGTTCTGAATTGTATTTCAAAGATTAATACTGTCAGATAGCACTTTTATACTTCATAATGCATTTGAGATATAGAAATAAAAAGGCCCAGGTTAATTATTGAGGAGGGATTCATGTCTTTGTTTTCAAATCACGAAATGAAACGAAGAATTGAAAATGCAAAGCAAGTTATGTCGGAAAGGGGCATAGACGCGATTGTTATCAATTCTGTGCATAACACTTTGTATTACAGTGGGTTCTGGATGGTCCCCTGGGGTCGCTATCAAGGGGTTGTCATTCCCAGAGAGGGCGAGCCTGCAGTGATAGCACCTCGTATTGAATTTGATAGGCCGCATCGGATGAGTGTCATTGAAGATGTGAGAATCTATTGGGATAGCGAATCATCGGTTGATGGTGTCGTAAATATTATCGCTGATGTTCTCACCGAAAGAGGTATTCATAATGGTGTTATCGGTTTCGAGGAAACTTTTGCCTCGTATGAATTCTATTCCAGATTGCAGGCCGGGTTACCCAAATTTAGCTTTGCACCGATGAGTTATGATTTGATGGCCGCACAAAAAATAAAATCCGATGAAGAACTTGATGTTATGCGACACGGTGGTCAAATTTGTGATATTGGTGCGGAAGCTTGTGTCGGTGCCATTCGAGAAGGCATCACCGAGGTCGAGCTTCAACGAATCATGATACAGGCCATGGAATCTGAAATATGTCGGCGCTTCCCTGATGAGGAATGCGATGGAACCTTTGCGTGGTTTCAATCAGGGCCAATCAACACGGCAGATGCCCATGCACTCAACACAACACGCAGACTTCAAAGAGGAGATGTACTCAGTTTGAACTGTTTTCCGATTATTGTCGGTTATTATCATCTCCTGGAGCGCACCCTCGTGCTCGGACCCATGTCAGATGAAGTAAAGAGGTACTTTGAAATCGAAGTTGAGGTTCACCATTCGGGAATTTCAGCGCTTAAACCAGGTATTCGCTTAGGTGATATCGATGAAGAGTTTATCAACCCAATTTACCGAAAACATGGATTACTGGAGAACAGAACCTTCGGCACAGGCCATTCATTCGGTATCATGCACTATTGGTATGGACGCGATGAGATTGGTGAAATAAGGCCCTACAACGATACCATCCTGGAACCCGGAATGGTCATGTCGATCGAACCGATGATTGCAATTGATGGGGTGGGTGGTTTCAAACATGCTGATATGTTTATCGTGAAAGAGGACGGTGTCGAACAGCTCACCAACTTTAACAATGGAGTCATTGTGATCGATTGATATTTTTGCCTAACGAATGACCCATTGAATTCCACGATATTAAATAAAAGGTGATTTCACTTTCGAAGATATGATCGATCGTTTGGACTATGTTGCTGTCCGAACACCCGCTATGCCTGATCGATTACTTAAAATGGCCGAGGACTAAGCAAGAGGTTTTTTTTGTGCAAATCTATGACTTATACCCTGGCGCACAGATATAGCTGGATTGCGTATCCAGATGTATAAATAAATTTAGTAAGTTTGACCCAAGTTTATCTATATTTAACGTGCTATTTCTATCCTAATTATCGGGTCCCCGCTTACTGTCAAAGACTGGTTTTTTACCGATTTAAGGATTTACGCGTAGATCTTAATTTTCATAAAAGGCAGATAACTCAGTTATGGCCATTCGATTGCCCGCTTTCACCAGGGAGATCGGCATCATCAGATAACCTTTACACGCTGACATCTCAACTTTCGCAGTGTTGACAGGCTGCGTGAAAAAAAATTTGGGTAAATTAGAATCCTAAAAATTAGGATATTTTCGACTCAAAAGTGGTCATTAAAGATCGATTTCGATGAGTTTTACTTTGGCTAGTGGAGAATATTTTTATGCTCATGTCTAATATTGGGGTTTCAACACAACCTGTTGATAAGACGTTCATTCACGTGCACTGGTTTAAATCGGAGGTTCGTACCCATATGCGCCATTCAGGCATGTGGCGGTAACTGCACCCCATCCACTCGGGAAGATAAGTTGTCTCGATGTCGGTAATAAGAAATCATTATTTTAGGGGCGAATTTCATATACAGTGGCGCTGCCGTCAAAGGTTCGAGCTCAAGTGCGAGATCCTTGTCAGGAACCCCTTTTACCCAGTCAGCAAGAATTCCTCCAATCATCGTGCCCGTAGGCACACCTCTTCCAGAGAAACCTGTGGCTGCTATAACCCCGGGCGCGATATTATATAGCCGTGGAATAATATGTCTTTGCATATCCAACTCACCAAACCATAGGTACGGCCATTCGATTTGTCCAAGTTGGGGGAAAAGCCATCTGAGCCGATCGCTCATCAAGCGCCGGGTATATTGCTCATCCCTCCCTCGTCGTCCAAGCGGAATCATGGAAACAACCAGACGCCCGTCCTTATCGAATTTGACAACAAACAAATCCCCTCTGCCGTCACTCAGCGTAGTGTTGCCGGGTAGCACTGACTGTCGTACCGCTTCTGGCATAGGCTGCGTCGCAGCAACAAATACCCGTAGTAGACGAAATGTCTTATCGAGCCCTGGCCAGATATCGGTGGAATAAGCACCCGTACCACAGATGACCTTATCGGCGATGACTGAACCTCGTTCAGTCTTGACTAACCAACGACTACCGCTGGGTGAGATCGTCTGTACATGTGAATGAGTGAAGACCGCTCCCCTTTTCTTGAGTATGGCCCCAGCTAGTCCACGTGCATATCCAAGCGGGTTAAGGTGTCCTCCTTCGGGGTGATACCAGGCCCCGAAGAAACGATCCGACCCCGTTAATTTAGCCGCGCTTTCCCTGTCCAGTAACTGTGTGCTCTTACCTTCTGCATTATAATTATTCGCTAACGACTCGAGCGCAGGCAAGGAACGAGGGTTAAGGGCTCCACGCAAATAACCAGTTTGGTGCCACTCGCAATCAATGTTGTGTCGCTGGATTAGCTCGTTTGCCATATTGGCGCCATTGAGCTGTCTTTCGATAAGCCGGGATGCTCGGGGTTCGCCTAAAAGCTTGCGAATGTCGGCCGGCGAATGATGAGTAAATGTCGGAGTACAGTGACCGGCATTACGACCAGATCCCCCGTAACCAATCTCCTCGGCCTCGAGCAGGGTTACTCTAATGCCACATTTTAGAAGTTCAAGCGCGGTGGTAAGGCCTGTGTAACCACCACCAATAATGCAGACATCTGAATCAAACTGCTCTTCGAGCACCCTTGTGTCAGGGGCTTCTGATGCGGTGGCATACCAAAGTGAGTCCTTAAGAGGTGTGAATTTCATGGTTCCGGAATCTCCTCTTATTACCATTAACCATTACGTTCGCAGTTAAAAAGTAAAGTTTATCGTCAAGTTGGAATTTTAAATGGGCGTCTTCAAAATCTTTATTGGCTAGTCGCATTGATACAGTTTCTGCATTCGCAATGGTACTGACAAATTAATCGATTTTGGATAGCAGAAGCTAAATATCAACCCAACCGCTTCAACAGAGTAACTCTTTTATATGTCAGACTTGCTGGTTGGCCAACAATGAAGAGTCCACGGCCGCCATATCATTTAGGCCAAGTTGTGCAAGCGCAATGCTGGTTTCTGTCGCAATAACATTCCGAATCTGCTCTAAACCAGCCTCACCCCCGCTCGCCATTGCGAACAACAAAGGCCGCCCAAGGAAAACGTAGTCGGCACCCATCGCATAAGCTTTTATCACATCTTCTCCGTTTCGAACTCCCGAGTCATAGAGAAGAGGAAAGTCTTTACCCAGAGTTTCGCGGATGCGCTTCAATGCCAATATGGGTGGTGGCCCACTATTCAGCTGGCGACCGCCATGACTTGAAACCTGAATTGCATCGACACCAATCTTTTCCATTTTCAGCGCATCACGTCCGTCTAGCACCCCTTTCACAACCAGTTTGCCTTTCCACAATATTCGAATTTTTTCGAGTAATGTCCAGTCAGCACCCGCTCGACTCGCAGTCCGATTAAACGCTCCGTAATCACCGCCAAAATTAGCCAGTTCAGGGCGACCGCGTATTAAGGTTGAAATCGACCACTGCGGGTGCAGCGCAAAATCAATGATCTGGCGAGGCCCCATTTTAAACGGCATCTTGAACCCACGTTTTAATTCGCGAGGCCTACGCCCAACCTCTGGCACATCAACGGTTAAAATAAGCGTTTGATATCCAGCCACCTCTGCTCGCTGAATCAACTTATTGGATTGCGACTCATCGCCACTGAAATACAATTGAAACCAGGCGTTACCATTAGCTTCGTTAATCAATACTTCGAGCGAGGTTGAGGCAGCCGTCGAAACACCCAGCGGAATGAGATGTTTCGCGGCCATTCGAGCCAGCATCCGATCAGCACCTGGAGCTGACAGATTGCACATTCCCATTGGGCTAATACCAAATGGCAAACCCTGGAGATGGTCAAAAAGGCTAACTTTTAAATTACGGTTTTCAACATTGTTAAGCACTCGAGGTTGCAATTGAATTCGTTGCAACGCTTCGCGATTAGCTCTCTCACCATATTCATCGCCAGCCGCCCCGTCGATATAATCGAACACCATCCAGGGCAGGTTTTTCCGTGCCTGTGCTCTCGCGTCTTCAGAGGAATGTATATCACGCATTGCGTGCAGCAACTTCCTTCATAAAACGATCACGGATCACGACGGGATCCATTTCGATGACAGGTACTTTAACGTTGCCTGACTCACACTTACAGACAATGATTGTCATCTGGTTGCTATCGAGCGCCCGCTGGACAGCGTCGACTGTGTCTTCGGCTGCACACTCGATGACATTCTCACAACCACAAGCAATAGCCACTGCAGTAAGCGAGGTTTTTTTACCCGCATAAGTCGGCTGGTCGCCGGTCGAACCGTAGCTACCATTATCGATAATCAACAAAATAAAATTATCAGCGACATTATTGGCAATGGTTGGCAACGTTCCGAAATTAGTGAGTACCGAACCATCACCATCAATCGAAATAACTTTCTGCTTTTGTGCCAGTGCCAGCCCCAATCCAATTGATGACGCTAGCCCCATAGTACCTAACATATAAAAATTGGATGGTTGGTCATCCATCATGTGCATTTCCTGGCTCGGTAAACCAATATTGCAGACGACAAGGTGATCGGAAATAAGCGGAATCAACTGCTTTAAAACATCGGATCGAATCATGATTAGTACCCCTTCCAGAAAGTTGCATCAGTCAGGATTGCAACGGGTTTGTTACACATAAATGTATATTTCAGAATGGCATCCAGTTCATCAACATCCGCTTCCTGATGAAAATGATAAGTCGGAATATTAAGCTGTGCGAGCAGCGCTTTGGTATGTACCGCCATCTCTACCTGACAGGCGACAGGTTCGCCCAACTCACCCCGATAACTGATCAACATCGGCAATGGCATACGATAATATTGTGTCAGGGTCACCAGGGTATTGACAGTAACCCCGATAGCTGTATTTTGCATGATGATGGCCGGACGTTTCCCGCCCATGAATGCACCCGCGCATAAGCCCATACCCTCGTCTTCTTTATTTGAGGGAATGTGGTAGATCTCACTGCAATCTTCAATTTTGTCAATTACGCCGGCCAACTGTTTGCAGGGCACAGTCGTAACAAACTCTATGTTGTTGTTTACAAAATCGGCTACGATTTTATCTGCTACTGAATTCATATTTCACCTTTCATTGGATAACTCAAATGATTCAAAATTTAGAAAATAGTTCGACTCCCGGCTTATTTATCGGCCCAGATCAAATGTTTCGTCTGGAAAGTATTTAGCCAGACGGTCGTCACCGGTTCGAGCGTGCCCTTCCATACCTTCGTTCCGGGATATCCGCGCGCAGGCGGCTGCTACGTCACGAGTGGCTTCGCGGGTTTGACGTTGATAGGTAACCACTTTGATAAATTTTGCCGCACTTAATCCACCGGTGTAACGAGCTGCGCCTTTAGTTGGAAGAATATGATTGGTACCTGAACATTTGTCGCCAAATGCGACAGTAGCTTCTTCACCGACAAACAATGAACCGTAATTTTTCAGACGCCCTAACCACCAGTCGAGATCTTCAGCTTGAACTTCAAGATGCTCTGCTGCGTATTTATCACTGATTTCAGCAACTTCTTCGCGGGTATTGCACAGAATAACTTCACCGTAATCGCGCCAGGCCGCGCCTGCTGCTTCGCGCTGTATTTGAGGTAGGGCCTCGATATATCCGGGCATCTTCTCGATTACTGCGTTAGCTAGCTCGCGTGAATCAGTAAACAGCCAGGCTGGAGAATCGGGGCCATGCTCAGCTTGCCCAACCAGATCACAAGCGACTATTTCAGGATCTGCTTTAGCATCGGCAATGATAGCAATCTCAGTCGGACCGGCAAAAAGATCAATTCCAACGCGACCAAATAATAAACGTTTAGCTTCTGCAACAAAACGATTACCGGGACCAACCAGGATATCGGCGGGATGGCCGGTAAAAAGCCCAAAGGCCATCGCCGCTATTCCCTGAACACCACCGAGTGCCATAATCGTGTCAGCGCCAGCCAGATCCATGGCATAGACAATAGCCGGATGCACACCAACCTCACCGTGACCAACAGAGCAAGCAACAACATGCTCAACACCGGCCACCTTGGCAGTCGCAACACTCATGATTGCAGAAGCAATATGCGCATATCGTCCTCCGGGTACGTAGCAACCGGCTGTGGTCATCGGAATCAACTTCTGTCCGGCAAACAGGCCGGGGCTGAGTTCGACCTCAAATTCATGCATGCTATCGCGTTGGCGTTTCGCAAATGCGCTGACACGTTCGTAGGCAAACTTAATATCATCTTTCGATTGCTGGGAGACCAGAGCGATAGCTGAATCAATCTGCTTGCGCGTCAGGACAGGACTGCCTCCCGGCCATTTATCGAGCTTCATAGCATATTCAAGTGCCTTTTCTTCACCGCCTTCTTCAATTTCTTTCAGCATTCTAGCAACGATTTCACGCGTATCGTCTTCTCCAGTTGCTGAGGTTTTTGCTGCCTTCTTGATAATTTCGATTGCCATCAGAGTATCCTCGTAAATTTAATGTAAGCGCTTACATTAAATTTATCGGTTCTAGAACACATTGTCAAGACAGATTTTCGAAGCACTTGATCGAAAAACCTCCAATTTCGATAATTACTCTATTAAACAACCAGTTAATATTGTAAATTACCGAATATGGCTAATTTATTAAATGCTGTATTTTTAAATGACGAAAGTAAGCGATTACAAAATTAAAAGACGTAGACGTCGAAATAGTGTACCTACAACTGCGTCACTCGATGATGTTGCCAGACACGCCGGCGTGTCCACGGCGACTGTTTCCAGAGTATTAAACAAACCCGAGATAGTCTCAGAAAAAAATCGCGCGGCGGTCAACCTTTCGATAAAAACACTAGGTTATATTCCTGACGGCGCAGCTCGCGCGCTAGCCTCCCGCCATACTCGCACTATCGGTGCTGTAGTACCGACATTGGATAACGCTATATTTGCAACGGGCATCCAGGGGCTTCAAAGACAGCTTAAGAAACACGGTTACACATTGTTCGTCGCCAGTCATGAATATGATCTGGATGAAGAATTTAACGAGGTACAATCTCTGTTGCGACAGGGTGTTGATGGCATATTGCTGATTGGTGCAATACATAACCCGGAATTGCCCGAATTACTACAGCAGAAAAATATTCCTTTCGTAAATTGCTGGACATTCAATCCAGATTCCCCAGAGCCTAACATTGGTTTTGACAATCAGAAGGCGGCAAAAAAACTGGCCGAATATTTACTTGATCTGGGTCACCAACAAATCGCAATAATTGCAGGACGTACTGACAACAATGATCGGGCGATGAATCGACTGTTGGGATTTAAAGAAGCCTTGAAAGAACGCGGTGTTGAGATACCTGAAGACGAAATCATGGAACGATCTTATTCGGTTAGACAGGGTCGCGAAGCAATGCGCATATTATTAAACCATAAATCACCACCAACAGCCGTGATTTGTGGGAACGATATATTGGCCCTGGGCGCAATTGCCGAGTGTCAATCTGCCGGCATCGAAGTGCCGGGAGAGGTTTCTATTTCCGGATTTGACGACCTCGATTTGAGTTCACAAATAGTCCCCCCAATGACGACCATTCGAGTACCTGCCTCTGAAATGGGTGAGCGCGCTGCAGATTTTTTAATTTCACAAATACGAAACGAATCAACGCTTCAACATATAGAAATCGACGCCGATTTAATGGTTCGAGAAACCACGGGTAAACCACGGGAGAAAGCCCTGATTATCGCGAAATAATCACTCACGTTTATTGGCCTTGCAAGTCTATATGGTTTGGGTCGCGTCAGGCTCATCGAAGAACTCCGGATATACTCGAAAATCGAATGCGTTATTATTGCGTCTCCCTAAGACACACTTCATCCGACCCAGGGTTCAGGTCTGCTCGGTATCACGGTATTTTTGCCGCGTACAATACCGCCTTTCGAGTCATACATTGGCAATGAACAAAGTTGTGCGCTATGAATTTCGCCATCAATACAGCGAACACCAAGCTCTAATCCTGCTTCAGTAGCAAGGTCGTCCATCCGGACAATCCCAACCCCACATTCCTGAAACGGAGACCAGGTAGACGAACAAACTTTGCCAACCTCAACACCATTGATCAGAATACTACGCCCTCGTTCAGCAATGCTACCACGCACTCGCATACCAAAGGTTCGGTTTCGTTTATCCGCTATTTCGAGGGCCTCACGGCCTATGAAGTCAGGCTTATCCATATTTATAAAATGACCTAAACCAGCTTCAAAGGGCGTGGTCATATCCCCAAAATCAGTCGGACTCAACAACCCTGCTTCAATTCGACGAGCACGGAATACTGGCGTACCTGTCAAAACCATTCCGTACTTCTGACCTTTTTCCAATATGTAATTGCCAATGATCTCGGCATTATTCTCAGGTCGCAAATAAAACTCCCAACCTAATTCGTTGGAAAATCCGGTACGCGTAATGATGACCGATTCGCCTGCAATAACGACTTCAGACATATCGAAATAACGCCAGGGGTCAGGGAAATCGCCATCGATCACGTCACGTAATAAATCCATAGAATGAGGTCCCTGAACCTGACTGACCCATACATTAGGGTCAGATATAGATACATCCAGTTCACCGATATGCGCCATATACCATTTTGTCAGTTCACCGTCAGCCTGCGCCATCCAGAATTCATCTTCAGCTAGCCGCAACATCACACCGTCGGTAATCATGCAGCCATTATGGTAGAGCGCAAAGTTATAAGAACAACGGCCAACTTTTACACCACTGACTTCGCGGGCAAAAACCCGGTTGGCAAAATTCTCGGCATCCGGTCCACTGATCTGTACCGGGAATTCACCGGTATTACGCAGAATCACTTTTTGTCGAACTGCCCAGTATTGCTCGTCATCGGTTACATTATTCAAACGTTCTGGCGTCATCCGATTGTTATACAACGAGTACTCCGGGTCGAATGGTAATTCCATATACGACAATGGATGCACTTTCATATAGGCAGCCAAATGATGAGGACGAACACCTTCTGTCGGAAGTGCTTTAATCGTAAAACGAGTTTTCAGTAAACTTTCATGCATGTGAAATTATCCAGTCAATTGTTAAAAGCATCTAATTAAATTCAGCGCATAATAAATGGATTAGAGGCTGTTGTTTGTTGGGCGATCCAGACTGATTTCACCTGCATATAATCCTTGATCGACTCCTGCCCACTTTCCCGTCCCTGACCACTACGTTTGTACCCTCCAAAAGGTGACATAAAGCTGACTGCCCGATAAGTATTAACCCAGACTGTCCCAGCTTTGAGCTTCTCAGACATTCTAAGTGCCCTCCCAATGTCGCTGGTCCAGACGCCTGCTGCGAGACCAAAAACAATGTCATTGCCGATAGTGATAGCGTCTTCTTCAGTATCGAAAGGAATCACTGACAAAACTGGGCCAAATACTTCTTCCTGTGCAATTCGCATGTCATTGCTGACATTGGTAAATATGGTCGGTTCTACAAATTGACGACCCTTTGAGCCTTCGCCAGTGTAAGGCTTGCCGCCAAGAACACAGGTTGCACCATCTTCTTTGGCGACGTTAATATAATGCATTATTTTTTCGTATTGCTGGGCCGTAGTAACAGGCCCGACATGCGTTTCCAATGACATTGGATCACCGATTTTCGCCTCGCTTGCAACTTCAACCAGCCGTTTAACAAACTTATCATGGATCGAACGCTGCACAAGAAGGCGTGAACCAGCGATACAGGTTTGACCTGTCGCGGCGAAGATACCCGAGATTGTACCCATGACAGCCGCTTCAAAATCCGCGTCTTCAAAAACAATATTCGGCGATTTACCACCCAATTCAAGGGTTACCGGCATAATTTTACGCGCAGCGGATTCATAGATTTTCTGTCCAGCGATATCCGATCCGGTAAAGGCGATCTTGGCAACATCCGAGTGCTCTACTAGCGGTGCTCCCACTTCCAGACCCATGCCTGTTATGCAATTAACGACTCCAGGCGGAAAACCAGCCTCGGTTACTAATTCCATAAACTCAAGAGTTGATGCGGACGTAAATTCAGAGGGCTTTACGACAGCAGTATTACCGGCTGCAAGTGCTGGTGCCAGTTTCCAGGCAAGCAACAATAACGGTGAATTCCAGGCTGTAATCATCCCGACAACACCGAGCGGTTCATACCGGGTGAAATTAAAAATACCCGGTTTATCAGATGGTAATACGGCTCCCTCTACCTTGTCGGCCATTCCACCAAAGTAGCGGTACCACTCGGCGAGATACTTTGTCTGCGCCCCCATTTCGGCTATTAATTTGCCATTATCCTGCACTTCCAGTTCACCGAGTCGGACCGATTCACGTTCAATGATTTCGGCCAGCTTCACTAATAATTTACCACGCTGGGTTGGACGCATTGCACCCCACTCATCTTCAAAAGCCGCTTTTGCGGCCTTTACAGCGCGATCTACATCTTCAACATTACCGCGTGCAATTTTTGCCCAAACCTCACCGGTATAGGGGTTTTCAGTATCGTACCATTGGCTTGACGCTGGATTGACCCATTCGCCATTAATGTAGTGTTGATAATTTTTCATCGTGACTCTCAGTTTGATGTTTCGAGGAAATTTATCGAGTCCGTTTAGGCCTGAATAATACTTCCCGCTAATTGACTGACGGAATTATTCGCGTCGTTTATAATCTGCCACGTTTGCTCTGCTTTCTCTTCACCGAGAAGGCTAACTGCTTTATTTCGAACTTTTAATTCTCTCGTTTGATAGATCAACGGAATCTTTAAATCATGCGTTACCTCAACGTTATTCTGATCGAGGTATTCAAAACTAACTCGAGACATGGTTTCGGATAGTTCAACATCAGTCGAAACTGTAACTTTATCGCGAATTTCGCAAAGGCGAGAATCATTACAAGCTGCATCACTGAAGGTTTCCAATCGACGGGTATCGTTACCGGCCACTGCCATCGCTGTCGTCATCCGTAAGCTGAATTTAGATTCCAGCCCGGTTTTTGGCTCGGCAATATTGCACACTTTTAAATATCGGGGATGGACGGTAACGCTAATTTGCCGAATATTTTCAGGGACTAATTGATAACGGTTACAAGCTTCAAGTGCAGCTTCGATAGTCGCGTGGGTGCCATGACAACAGGCGTGAAACTTATGCTGGACTGTTTCGAAAATATAATTCGACCCGAGGTCGTCCAGCAGCATTGAGTCATTGCACTCACCCGAGTGAGTTTCGCCAAAACCCTGGACTGTACTCATTGCATCAGGGTTTGAGATAAAACCTGCCGCAATCAGAGTAGCCGCTTCGACGCCATTAGAGGCTGCCATACCCGCATGAAACGGTTTACCCATCGTGCCAAACTGCGCTTTGATTCCTGAGGAACGCGTCGCTACCAGGCCAAGCGCATGTGTCGTTTGCTCAATACTGTGTCCCATTAATCGACAGACGGCCGCTGTTGCGCCGAAACTGCCCGCTGTGGCAGTAATATGGAAACCGGTTTGATAATGATTCCGACCCAACCAGGCACCGACTCGACAGGCTACTTCAAAACCTATCAGACAGGCATCGATAAATTCACCGAGCTTTATATCCCCTATTTTTTCAGCCATCGCCAATGCAGCCGGTATGACCGCGACACCAGGATGCCCGAGATAGATAAAATGGGTATCGTCGTAATCGAGCGCATGTGATGTAGTTCCATTACTCAATGCCGCTGCTCGGGCAGGCAATTTTAAATCGCTACCGATTACGCTGGCCTGCGATGTTCCGCCTTCCTCAAGCATCATCTGGCGAACAATTTGACTAACAGGTTCGTCACGTCCGGCAACTGCGACCGCAATCCAGTCAATCAAAGACAACCTCGATATTGCCCGCGCACTTTCAGGCATTGAAGCCGATTCCGTCGAGATAACATATTCGGCAATTTGACGACTAATGTCCATCATTCAACTCAATAGGATCGCGGCATACCCAATACATGCTCAGCAATATAGCTCAGGATTAAATTGGTAGAAATTGGAGCCACCTGGTACAACCGCGCTTCGCGGAATTTGCGTTCGATATCGTACTCTTCAGCAAAACCGAAACCGCCGTGAGTTTGCACGCAAGCTTCAGCTGCAGCCCAGGATGCATCCGCTGCCAGCATTTTTGCCATATTGGCTTCTTCACCGGGATTGCCTCCAGCTTCGTAGAGTCGGATCGCTTCGCGCAATACCAGTTCTGCGGCCCGCATCTGTGCATAAGCTTTTGCAATCGGAAACTGGACGCCCTGATTCTGTCCAATTGCACGGCCAAAGACTTTACGTTCACTGGCATACCGACTGGAAGTATCGGTAAACCATTTGGCATCGCCGACACACTCAGCCGAAATCAAAATTCGTTCGGCATTCATGCCAGAAAGAATGTAACGAAAACCCTTGCCTTCTTCACCAATCAGATTCGCGACTGGAACCCGCATGTCGTCGAAGAACACCTCGGTGGTAGCGTGGTTCATCATGGTACGGATCGGGCGGATAGTTAGAGACTTTTCGTCGCAGTCGCGCATGTCGACCAGCAACACTGAAAGGCCGTCGGTTTTCTTCTCAACCTGATCACGCGGCGCGGTGCGACAAAGTAGCAACATCAGATCCGAATGTTCGGCGCGCGATGTCCAAATTTTCTGACCGTTAACAATGTAGTGATCACCTTCTCGACGTGCAGTAGTACGTAACGCCGTGGTATCGGTTCCACTGCTCGGTTCGGTGACGCCGAAAGCCTGCAAACGTAAACTTCCATCAGCAATGCCCGGTAAATACTGCTGTTTTTGTTGTTCTGATCCATGCCGTAACACGGTGCCCATGGTGTACATTTGAGCGTGACAGGCCGCTGCATTGCAGCCTTCATGGTGAATAGTTTCAAGAATTGCGGCGGCAGCCGAAATAGGTAAACCGGAGCCTCCATATTCTTCTGGTATTAACGCGGCAAGATAACCTGATTCGGTCAGCGCTTGAACAAATTCAGTGGGATAGGCCTGCTCGCGATCGCATTTACGCCAGTAAGGTCCTGGGAAGTCCTGGCATAGACGGCGTAATCCATCGCGAATTTCTTCGTGGTCGAGCTCGTATTTCATAGTGCTTATAATTCCTGATTGATGAATTCAGCTCGCACTGAATCACCATGTTGATTGAGTAATGGAACAATGGTTGGACGCGCGCCATCTATCTGTACCGGTAGATCCGCCATGTTTATTTGAAAGTCGCCAAACTTTGCTTCAAAATTACGCAAAAATTCATGTTCGGATAAATCACTGACACTGCTTAACTGGCCACAGGCGATACTATTATTGTTAAGCAAGTCGAGTAGTTCCGTTCGATCCTTTTGTGAAAATACCGCATTCACTTCAATATGTAATTCATCGCGATGTGTCACCCGATCGGGGTTGTCTTTAAACCTGGGATCATCAGCAAGCCCGGGGTTCCCGAGCACTTTCTCGCAAAACATCCGCCATTCACGATTATTTTGTATAGCGATTAATATCTGTGAACCATCGCCAGTCGAGAAAGCGCCGTAAGGTGCAATCAACGAATGAGTGAGTCCAAGACGTTTCGGCGCACCACCAAAATAACGATGCGCCAGCAATGGCATATTCATCCAGTCGGCCAGCACGTCGAACATCGAAATCGATAAATCGATACCTTCACCTGTACGAGCACGCTGTAATAAAGCGCGCAATATCGCCGAAAATGCGGTCAGGCCTGTGGCTATATCACAAATCGATATACCGACCCGGGTTTCTTCCTCGGCAGTACCGGTTACCGAACAAAGACCACTCTCAGCCTGTACCAGAAAGTCATAAGCCTTCTTATTGGCCGCCGCACCGATATTGCCGTAACCATTAATTTCGCAACAGATCAATGCAGGGTTGTGTTGACGCAAAGTTTCTCCGTCGAACCCACGCCGTGCTAGAGCACCCGGTGCGAGATTGTGCAAAAAGACATCGGCCTTCTGCAGCATGCTATGCAATAACTCTACATCTATGTCCTGATTAAGATCGAGGCAAACCGATTCCTTGCCTCGGTTCAGCCAGGCGAAAATAGTGCTATCACCATCGGCCCATCGGTCGTAGCTTCGAGCAAAATCGCCCTCTTCACGTTCGATTTTCAAGACCCGTGCGCCTGCATCCGCGAGCAACAATCCACAGTAAGGGGCGGATACGGCCTGCTCGATGGAAACGACCAGATAGCCGTCGAGTTCGCGGTTAAGTCCCATAAATCTCGCTCCTAATGTTCGATGCTACGATTTTGCTTAATTGACATCAATAAAAATATTAGAAACTATAGATAGCTGCGATAGAATTTGGTGATACATGGATCTTAAACAAATCAAAACTTTTATTTGTGTTGCCGAGTCGGGTTCATTAAGTCGGGCCTCCGATCGGCTCCACACGGTACAACCTGCTTTGTCCCGCCAAATCAAATTGCTCGAACATGAGATCGGCGTTGAATTGTTTACGCGCCATGCACGAGGAATGGAGTTGACAGAAGCTGGACGTGCATTTCTTGATCGAATTACAGGTTTGGTCCGTCAAATTGAAACGTCTGTAGACGACATCCAGTCATTAAACGGTGTTATAAAAGGACATGTCGCACTGGGTATCATGCCAACAATCAGTACCTTGCTTTCGGTTAGATTGGTACGCCGTGTAAAAGAAGAATTTCCGGATATTCAATTACGAATAGTTGAAGGTTATTCGGTCCATCTGCTTGAATGGTTACAACGAGGCGATATCGACGTTACTTTTCAGTATGGCTCTTCGGGTGATTATCATTTACGCAGTGAAGAAATACTGCTCGAAGACATTGTGCTAATCAGTGCACCCAACTCACTGGGCGATTCAGAAGGCAAAATAACCATTCAAGAGATGGCTAAATTGCCATTGGCTCTACCCAGTGAATCATTTGGTTTACGACGGGTACTTGAATCGGCCGGAGATTCGAGTGGCGTTTCAATCTCACCGGAGTACCAGATTGATTCGTTCTGGGTTATTAAATCACTGGTGGAATCAGGGGTCTGTCATTCCCTTATGCCAATTTCTTCAGTGCTTTCTCAAATCGAGTCAGGCCTAATCGAAGCCCGACAATTGCATCCCAAAATACAACGTCAAATCGTACTACTCATGCCGAATGATCGAGTCAACACACGAGCAACCGACGCTGTCCTCGACCTGTTAAAAAAAGAAATCGATGAAATGATCGCCTGTGGTGAATGGCCCGCTGTCGCAATGCACTAAAGCTTGTCTCTATCTATCAAAATGGCATATACCGGCTATAAAATTTAGGCATGGAGCTCTTAACCTCATTCTATTTGTAATCCGTTACTAACCAGCACACTATTAATCTTGGCGACTATCCATATTTTGCAACTATGGAGACAAAATCAGAAGGTTTTGAGTAGATCTTCAAATCAAAGGAATACCTCAGGTTAGCGAGCGTTAAACGATATGACAGACAAAGCAACGGTGCGCGAAGTTGGACTGCGAGACGGCCTGCAACTGGCCAAGCGTACCCTTCCAACTGACCTTAAAATTGAATGGTGTCATTCACAGGCTGCCTGCGGATTTCAGGAAATGGAAGTCACTTCTTTCGTGCCACCCAAAGTAATACCCCAATTTGCGGATGCTCCCGCTGTACTTGAATCGGCCAACACGATCAGTAATTTGCGCGCAGCAGTTCTGGTTCCGAATTTAAAATGGGGATTAAAAGCACTCGACCAGGGTGCCAGAAAAATCACCTTCGTGTTATCAGTCAGTGAAGCGCATAACATGGCCAATGTTCGACGAACTACCGATACTTCCATCGCCGAGTTTGCCGAACTACTGGCAGAACGTAAAAAACGTGGCCTCAAAAATGATGTGATGCTTTCTGCGGCCTTGGCGACCAGTTTTGGTTGTAGTTTGCAAGGCAAGGTTGACGAGGCTCGTGTCTATGATGTGGCCGATCAGATGCTCGCTATCGGAGCCGATGAATTAAATATTGCTGACACAGTCGGATATGGAAACCCGATACAGGTAAAGCGTTTGCTCACAGAAATACTGCTACTCGCGGGAAATGTTCAAGTTGCAACTCACTTTCACGATACTCGTGGCATGGGACTGGCGAATGCAGTCGCCGCGCTAGAAGTCGGAGTACGAGAATTTGATGCATCATTGGGTGGACTTGGCGGATGCCCGTTTGCTAAAGGTGCTTCAGGCAACATCGCAACCGAAGATTGTGTCTACTTATTGGAAAGCCTTGGTGTTTCGACTGGAATTGATATTCAAGCTCTGCTCGAGGTACGTAAAAAACTCAATGACTGGTTGCCGGATGAACCACTCGAAGGCAAGTTATTAAAAGCAGGTGTAGCAAAACTTTTTCAACACCAGACATAAAGTAGTCAGTATCTCTGATGCCATATTTAAGACACAATTTAAAAACCTTAAGATATTAAATAATAAGCAGAGAATTAACAATGTCAGAACATATTGTAAGACCCCGACGTAGTTTTATATTTTCACCCGGACTGAAACCGGAAATGTTCCCAAAAGCATTGGCATCGGGTACCGACATTGTTTGTGTCGAGCTAGAAGACGGTGTTGCTCCAAAAGATAAAGCTGAGGCCAGGCGCAGCGCGCTTAAGCTGTTCGAAACACCCCAGGCTGACGATGGTGTCGAACGGATTGTTCGAATCAACAGCATGCGCGAAGCTTTCGGAATTGCAGACGTGCAGGCTATTCTGACCACCAAAACACCCCCACCCGCATTGATGATGCCCAAGGTTCGCACATCTGACGAAGTCATCATGCTGGATAGTTTATTAACCGAAGCCGGTCACGATACCCGTCTTCATATCATCATCGAAACAAATGCCGGACTCGAAGCCTGCTATGACATCGCCCATTGTAGTAATCGCATTGATGCCCTGTTTTTTGGCGGCGTTGATATGGCGGCTGAATTACGATGTGACAATGCCTGGGAACCACTACTTTATGCACGGTCGCGCGTTGTTCATGCGGCGGCTTCTGCCGGGCTTGATGTCATCGATGTGCCTTTTCTTGACCTCAACGATCATGACGGTATGGTAGTCGCAGCTGAGCAGGCGAAGGCACTTGGGTTCTCCGGAAAGGGGTCAATTCATCCCAAACAAATCGCTGCGCTGAATGAGGTATTCACCCCGACAGCCGAAGACATTGCCCGCGCACGAAGAATTATAGATACTTTCGAAGAGGCCGATACGGGTCTAGTTGTCATCGAAGGTAAATTGATCGAAAAGCCAGTATTACGCGACATGTATCGCATACTCGCAATTGCCGAACGAATCGAGCCGAAAGAATAAATCTGAATAATTTAGAGGAATAAAAATGGAATGTTGTGGTCCAGGTTATGCATCACCTGCTGAGGCGATGAAAGCACCCTGCGAAAAAATACTTTATACGATTGCGATTTATACGGGTACAGGTATCCAGAAACCCGATTATCTTTGTACCATAGATGCTGATTCCGAGAGTGAAACCTATTCTCAGGTTATCAGCCGACTTGAAATGCCAGGTATTGGCGATGAACTCCATCACATGGGTTGGAATGCCTGTTCGTCGTGCCACGGTGACGCGGGAATGGAACGAAAATACCTGATTGTTCCCGGCGTGCGATCTTCCAATTTACATATTGTTGATTGCGCGACCGATCCGCGTAATCCAACACTGTTTAAAGTCATTGATGGCGCCACAATAAAATCGAAAACTAACCTGTCAGCACCGCATACTATTCACTGCCTTGGTTCAGAAATTATAATTTCCATGTTGGGCGATGCCCGCGGTAATGCACCTGGCGGTTATCTGCATTTAGATAAGGAATTTAACATTCTGGGTCGTTGGGAAAATTCAATGGGTGATATCAAATTCGGATATGACTTCTGGTACCAACCTCGCCATAACGTCATGGTCAGCTCCGAATGGGCAGCTCCAAATACGTTTATGCCCGGTTTTGATCTCGAAGAAGTCGGACATTTGAAATATGGCCGCGAAATACATTTCTGGGATTTCGAAAAGAAAGAGCCCAAGCAGACCATGTACCTCGGTGAAGATGGGCTCGTGCCGCTTGAAGTCAGATTTCATCATGATCCCGCGTCAAGTCACGGCTTTGTTGGTGCGGCATTGTCTGCCAATATTATTCATTGGTGGAAGGACGAGGCCGAAGAATGGCAATGGGAAAAAATTATCGATGTCGGTAATGAACCACATCCGGAATGGCCGATTCCTGTGCCAGGTGTTATCTCGGTCATATTGCTGTCAATGGATGATCGTTTCCTTTATTTCTGCAACTGGTTACATGGTGATATTCGTCAATACGACATCACTGACCCTCATAACCCTAAACTGACCGGACAAGTATGGATGGGGGGAGTGTTGGACAAAGCACCCACTGTAAATGGCGTAAAAGTCACGGGTGGCCCACAGATGATTCAGATGTCACTCGATGGAAAGAGGCTCTACGTCACGACGTCTCTTTTTTCAACCTGGGACAATCAGTTCTACCCCGAAATCCGAACCAATGGCGGTTGCATGTTGATGGTTAACTGCGATAACGGAAATGGCGGCATGGAGATTGATCCTTATTTCGTCGTCGACTTTGGTAAAGAACCGAACGGCCCATCGAGATGTCATGAAACTCGATATCCCGGTGGGGATTGTACTAGCGATATCTGGCTTTAGGATGGCTACAATTACCTACAAAATCACGATTGCGAATCGTGATGGTGCAACCTATGAAGTGGGTTCGAAAGAACCCATACTCGACGGCTTGCGCAATCAGGGCGTCGATTTACCCTATGGCTGCAAATATGGTGGTTGCATCACCTGTGCCGCAAAATTAATCGACGGAGATGTAAACCAGAAAACTCAGGTAGCGCTCAATAACCGTCAACTCAATGATGGTTATGTCATTCTCTGCGTTGCCCGAGCGACCAGCGACTGCACTTTCGAGATCGGTGTCGAGAGCCACGATAAGCTCTACCGAAATCCATTTCTCGATCCATTAAAACCCCATGAACTCAAAGCGGATATCGCAACACCACTAAAAGAGACCGCGAAGGAACTCACCCTATGACTGACCTCGATCAGCTTGAACATACCGATCACGATCAACCTTATAGTGACGAATATCTGCAGGCGATATTAAAATCGGTTAAGACCATCGCAATGGTCGGCGCCAGCCCGGACAAGACCAAATTTTCATACGGTGTGCTGCGCGTTCTTCACGAAACTGGCTACGACATGATCCCCATCAATCCCCGTCCGGGATTAACTGAAATTCGGGGTATTAAGGTCTACCCAAACCTTGCCTCGGTTGATCGACCTATCGATATGGTCGAAGTCTTCCGAAAATCTACAGATTTACCTGCTATTGCTGAAGAAGCCGTTGCAATTGGCGCTAAAATTTTATGGGGGCAGATTGGCGTATTTAGCCCCGAAGCGGCAAAGATCGCCGAAGCGGCAGGCATGAAGGTGGTCATGAATCGTTGCCCGAAAATAGAACTCTTTCGTCCTTTCTGGAAACCTAAACTACACCTGGAAATTTAAGCATGCCTCAACAAATTACAAAAAACGCGAAGCAAATTATTGCTGATGCGAATCAGGAAGTAACCTCAATATCGGTTGAAGAAGCCATGGGGCTAGTTGATAGTGCTAATCACGTGTTTGTCGATATTCGAGATCACAAGGAGTTAACTCGGAGTGGAAAAATTCCTGGCGCATTTTTCTGCCCTCGCGGCATGCTGGAAGTGATGATTTGTCCACAAAGCCCAGCCCACAAAGATGTCTTTAATCAAGACAAGACCTATATCTTTTATTGTGCCAGTGGTGTGCGTTCTGTTCTGGGTGCAAAAACAGCACAGGATATGGGGTTAAAACCGGTTGTTCACATCGATGGTGGGTTGGGTGCCTGGACAAAATCGGGTGGCCAAATTGAGCCGGTCGAATAGACCAGGTAGCTTAAAAGGGCCGTATCTACGGATGCTCTGTTTGCCCATCAATTAGAGCCATAAGCACCCTTTAGCAACGGATTTGCATCACGTGGCTGGCCGAGCTTATCTGCAAAAATCCTCAGACTTGAATAGAAATCACCGCGTTCAACCTGAACCCACTGCAACCAGCGAGTGCCATCTACCGTTAAATCAGTTCGCCCATGCAGCACGCGATGATTATCGAATACTGCGATATCCCCAGGTTGAAGGGTCAGATTCAAAGCCAGGGTTTCATCCTCAGATTGCTGCAATAAATATTGCAACCCCCGATAGTAGACCTCCATATGTTCCTGGGGAATAGATAGTGGAGCGGCAACTCGATCATTAATTCGAACACCACAAAGGTTACCAAATTCATCGACACTCAAAATCGGGAACTCAGTGATCAAATCAACATCTCCAGAAAAGTGACGTCGAAATGAGTGTGGCTGCTCACAAAGCGCCGAAAAACCTTCGGCATCATGGTGGCGCAGACGTTCAGCTATTTCGAATCCATCCATAAAAGTGGAGGATCCGGCACCCGTCTGATCGTTAGCGATACAATGAAACAACAGAATGCCCGGAGGCGATGCTCGATAAGGTTCATCGGTATGGAGCTTAAGCGCTTTTACATCATTCCCGATACTTCGTTTACCAGGGTCAAACACCAAATCTTGAACTCGCCCAAAATTAGATTCCTGTGGAATAGCAAAACGTAAGGCAAGCGACTCGACAATACCGGACTCTGCCGGCGCACCCTGAATAAAACAAAGCCCAAAATCACGAACCTGCTGCAACAAGTCAAATAGATCGGAATCACTAGCTGCAATATCAGTATATTCATAAGTCGGAGGATAAGCACGAAAATGATCGTCCCAGAGTATCGGTTTAAATGCTCTGGCCTTCCGTGGCGTATGGTTATAGTCATGCTGCCTTAACCACTTCGCTGAAAAGCAAGATTCATGACCACCCTGCCAGGTGATAAAAAGATTGGAAGCATCACTACTGAAGGCATCGGGTTTAATATCAAGATCAAGCTCGCTTAAGCGCAGACTACGATACCCAATAGCCGGGTCACCGCAGTCTGTGCAACGGCAGTTATCGCGTAACCAGACGGGATGAAATTCGCTTCGACTGCCATCGTTCCAATCCAGACAAATCAGATCATTTTCAGAGGTAGTTGACGCTATATAGGATTGCTTATGACTCATACCTTGCCCAGGGACCAATGCATTCAGTTCAGATTATATTAAAGGCTCAGAATAGATTTGACTATAAAATTAAATACACGAGTCTTTGGGTTGGAAAAAATAAACCGCAGGCTAGCGTCTAATTTCTCTTCTCTAGCTGAGCGTTCTGCTTGTCTCTGGTTCGCTACACGTTGGCGATACACTCAATATAGCCAAAGTACCTATTAACCAGAGCCTTACTGGTTTTCTGTAGATATTCCAGGAGTTTGATATCTACCCTCCAGACCTAGCGGTTAAGCGGTCAAGTCCTTGCCATTCGCCAATAGTTAACGTTTAATCACAACAGGGTTTTCAACGGTGATCTTCTTACAGAGGACCTACATCCGATTAGTTTATGTCCAGGCTGAGCCTACGCGATTGAATTCAGTTGACCACCAGGTTCAGCACTCTTATCGTCGTGTTTGCTGGTTAACTTAGCTTAAGCATTATTAAAGTAGGGAATACAGATGAGTAAAGATTTCTTCGAACACAAAGCAAATATTTACGACGGTGATAATAATAGAGTTTCAAATGTTGAAAATATTGCCAATAGTGTCATTGCGAACGTAACGCTCGAACAAAAAATGCACCTGATGGATTTTGGCTCAGGTACAGGGTTGCTGCTTGAGCGTATTGCGCCATATGTACGAAAAATCACGGCTATCGATATTTCAAAGTCGATGAATGATCAGCTTGATCGCAAGCGATCCAGTATAGGTTGTGACGTTGATATTCTGGAAATTAACCTGGCGTCTACAGATATCTCTGAGAAATTTGATGGCATTATATCTTCAATGACAATGCATCATGTTAAGGACGTCGGGCCAATGTTTGTTAAGTTTTTTTCGCTTCTAAATGATGACGGCTTTATCGCTATATCTGATCTTGACAAGGAAGACGGCAGTTTCCATGCAGAAGATACCGGTGTCCACCATTCTGGTTTTGACCGAGATGCAATAGCTGCTGAGGCAAAGCAAGCTGGTTTTCACGACGTGAAAATAGTTGATGCAAGTGTCGTGCATAAACCCAATGGAGAGTTTCCCGTATTCTTACTCACGGCCAGGAAATAGCCATGTTGCTAATTTGAAAAATTTAACGACTAAATAGCAAGTTTTGAGTGCACCCCTACTTCTACTGGGGCTACTCCCAACGAAAAACGTAAGCCCCAATAACGAGCAACACGACACTCGACAATCCGAGAATCATCAAGTGATCTGAGACTTGCACGAGTCCCGCGCCATCTATCATGATTTCGCGCGCTGCTTCGGTCACATGAGTCAGCGGTAATAGCGTAGCAAACTTCTGCATCCACGGATGAGCCCCTTCAAGTGAAAACCAGACACCCGATAAAAACATCATTGGCCAGCTGAATAAATTCAGTACACCGTTCGCCACTTCTTCGCTTGATATACGCGCAGCAACCACTAAACCACAACAAATCAAATTAATGCAGCCGAGCGTGAAAACCAGAAAAAGATCGAAATATGAACCATTCATTCGGAAATCAACAAATAGGTCCAGGCCAATAAAAATGGCACCATTGACGACAAGCAATAACCAGAGTCTGGACAAAATTTGAGCGCAGAGAAATTCGACGGCAGTAACTGGAGTAGCACGTAACCGTTTCAACACTCCAAACTTGCGATATCGTACAATGACATATCCAATACCAAACAATGCGCCCCACATCATGTTCATGGCGATAACACCCGGCATCACCCAGTCCAGATATCGAACTTCATCACCTTCTACCAGATATTGAGTTAACGTCCCTTCATGCTCGGCATAAGCGGCAATCAATAACTTTCCGACAATGTAACCGTTTGGCGAGGTTTGATTAATCCAGTAACGGCTGTTATTAATATCCAGCAATAAATCAATTTGATGACGTTCAATTTTCACCAAATTCGAATCAGTATCTTCAAACGGTATAAACTTTACAAACCGAGTTTGGTTAAACGCGGCCGATGCCTCTGAATATTCCGTATCACCCACTATTCCGACTTTGAACTTTTCTGGATTATCATCGGTAAACGCATAGGCGAAAACAAAAATAATCAGAACGGGTAAAAGTATGCTCCAGGCAAGGGCTGACTGATCGCGAAAAAACTCGATGTTGCGGGCGACAAACAAAGCATAGATTCGATTAAACATTAACCTCTTAACTCCTTGCCGGTTAATTCGAGAAATAGATCCTCGAGATCACGAGCTCTGATTCTCAGCCGGTTCAAAGGAATACTAAGTTCTAACAGTTTTTCAACCGTCTTATTGACGTCACCAGTAACAATATGGGCATTGCCACTGCGATAGGTTGCAGCGAATTCTGCTTCGCCCGTTTCGCGCGGCAGATCATCTTGATTCAATTGCACAACAACATCATTAAAATGTTTAGCTAATAGCGCATCGGGAGCATCGTGGGTGATTATACTACCGTGGTCCATGATTGCTATTTCATCACAAAGCTCGTATGCCTCTTCCATATAATGGGTCGTCAGCAATATAGTCGCGCCCTTTTCTTTAACGCTCTGCACCTGTTTCCAGAGATTTCGTCGAGACTGAGGATCAAGCCCGGTCGTTGGTTCGTCTAAAAATAAAATCTTCGGCTTGTTGATTAAGGCGATTGCGAGCAGCAGGCGTTGTTTCTGCCCACCCGATAAATTGCGGGTATCCTGATGTAAAAATTCCTGTAATGAATAATTTTCGACTAACTCATCGATACTCAAAGTATCGGGATAAAAACGGCTGAATTGCACCAGAATTTCACGGACCGTAATAAATTCCTGCAAGGCCGTATTCTGAAACATGATACCGGCCTGATTACGGAATTCGGTTCCTAAAGGTGCTCCGCGATACAGAATGCTACCCTGATCCGGCTCCTTAATACCTTCCATCAATTCAATAGTCGTTGTCTTTCCTGCACCGTTAGGACCCAGCAAACCAAAACAACTGCCTTCCTCTATGGCAAAACTAACATCATTAACAGCCGTTAAAGAACCAAATCGTTTTACCAGGTTTTTGACTTCAAGGATGGTTGGCATTAATTAACATGTTGCCAGTTATTGATTTCTATGACGACGATCAAGCTTCAGTACTTCGTCCAAACAGTCGCCTTTTTAGTATCGAAATACTTCGCATCAACCGGTTTTTACTCGAACTCTTCAATGCTTCTGGTTGGCTATCTGTGGCAACAGCATGGCGTTCGGCAAGAACGGGCTTGAATTGAAGCTTACGCGAATAGTTAATGGCAGATTGAAGGCAAATTCGGGTTCTACCCGTGGGGACAGTAACGGGAAGATATCGATAAATCTGACCTTCGTTAATCAAACTAATAATTTCATCAGCATCACTTTCGGCCATAACTGCAATCGTTACCATCATCGGGTACAAAGACTTAATAAGCTTTAAAAAAGATAGATACTCTTTACTACCATACGGCACTTTAACCACTATGACCTGAATCGAATTGCGTTCAAACTGATCGATGGATTGTTCGATGGTCGACGCATGGTAAACATTGCATACCTTATTACAAATTTTGCTCACCATCGTGTAAATATCACGTTCTGCATCTAGAACCAGTAATTCCGGTCGGTCTTCCTTCTGCATTAACGTCTTATCTTCAGATTCCGAAACCTGATCCGAATAAATTAATTTTTTTGATATCGCCATTGCATCAGCAATAATCGATTGTAATTCAAGCTGATCCCAGGGTTTCGTGATATAGCGGTAGACTTCGCCTTCGTTAATGGCATCAAGAATTGATGGAATATCGGAATAGCCGGTTAACAGTAAACGCATTGTATTGGGTGCTATCTCACGAGCCTGACTCAGCAAATCTACACCACGCATTTCAGGCATGCGTTGATCACTGATTATGGTATTAACTGAGCCCGATTTCAGAATTGAGAGTGCTTCCTGACAATCGGTGGTCGTTTTGACCTCATAGCTAGACCGGAATACCGCCTTTAAAGCCCGTAATACACGAGGCTCATCGTCAACTACCAGTAATACTTCCTGGCTCATCCGGTGAGCGCCTGAGTCTCTGTCTGCTGAGCGGCCTGGTCAATTTTCTGAGTATTGTTAGCGGCAAAACGGATACTAAATCTAGTACCGACTCCTTCGCGGGTTCGCACACTAATTTTACCTTTATGCTCTTTTACGATGATGTTGTAACTAATCGATAATCCGAGTCCAGTTCCTTCTCCAACAGCTTTGGTCGTATAAAAAGGATCAAACATTTTCTTACCAACATCACTCGACATACCAACACCATTATCCTGGATGACCACTTGAACATGATCCCCATCGAACTCAGTTTTGATTGTCAGTACTCCCGGATCTTTTTTGGCCTGTTCTATCGCATGACAGGCATTAGTAATCAGGTTGAGAAATACCTGATTGATTCTCGACGGGTTGCATTTAACCAGCGGTATGTCGCCCAACAATAACTTGATCTTGATATTTTCTCGCAATAAATTTTTTGCCAGCTTCAAGGTTCGTTTTAAATTGTCGTTAAGATTCGCATCGACTGTTTCAGCCTTATCCAGGCGGCTAAAATCTTTGAGATTTTGAGTAATGTCGGAAATTTGATCAAGCCCATACAACGTATCATTGGCCAGTTCAAAACATTCATCGATTTCGTCATCATCATTCAAATCTGCAAAAGCAGAATCAACTTCTTCAAACTTGTTTGAGATTTCCTCTTCAGTCGTCTCTTCATTGCTCATCATGTTTTTCCAGGCGGAAAATCGTTCCTCCACAATCTTGACCCGTTGTACGAAATCTTTCATGATCGTAACGTTACTGTGCGCGTAACCCAGCGGGGTATTAATTTCATGAGCGACGCCGGCAATCATCTGACCCAAAGCAGCCATTTTTTCTGATTGAACCAGCTTGACTTGTGAGGTTGTCAATTCATTCAGTGCTTTTTCAAGATCTAATGTGCGTTCCGAAACGCGCTCCTCAAGTTCAACATTGCTTTGCGACAGTTGTTCGTAGGCGACATTCAATGCCTCAGTTTGCTGCTTCACCCGAGTACGCAACAACATGTTGACGAACATAAATCCAAGAGCAATCAACACAACAATCGCTAAACCGATGGCAACAGCAGTTAACAGTGTTTTCGATACACCTTCACCACCACTAAGCTGAATCCAGTCATCAAATATCGCTTGATGCTCTTCTTCGGTAATCGACTGAACCGTTTTTTCGATGATCCCCTGCAGTTCTGGCCAATCCTTACGAACACCAAAAGCCAGGTTAAAAAAGTAACCCGTCTCACCGCCGATCCGCAGGTTACTAATGCCCTCTTCACGAATGACCTGATTAACGGTGGCCGGATCAGCAACAACAGCGTCGATCACCCCAAATGACAAATCACGCAGGGCTTCTTTTAATGACGGAGCGGCAATCAGATCAATATCAGGATGATCCGCACCGATCAAATCGAACCAGACATAACCGGCAGGAGCGGCAACCTTGAGACTTTTGAGATCATCAATTACAACATCTCCTGAGGTTCGATCACTAATTATAATCATTCCAGGCAACCGAATATGAGCGGTACTGAAGGTCATGAATTGTAGGCGAGCAGGAGAAGATGTTACTGCAGGAAAGACGTCAATTTCTCCATTTTCGAATCCGGCTGTTGCCGCACTCCAATTTGGAAATTTGATCAGTTCAAATTTAAACCCTGCTTTTTCCTCAATAAGTTTGACGTAGTCAGCAGCCATGCCAACGTATTCGCCCTCACTGGTAATAGCCTCTATTGGTGCAAAATCTGGATCGGGACCAATACGAATAACAGAATGATCAGCTAACCATTGTTTTTCTTCAGGTGTGAGCACAATGGAGGAAGACAGGGCCGAAGTAGAAAAACCCAGAATCTGAACAGACAGAACAATCAGGATAATTAGTTTGTTATTCATGCCACTCACTCGGTTTTCACTGCTATTCACCCGGTATTGAAACTAAATTTAATCGGTAAACTGCATTAAATTTCAACTTCTTAACCCGATACAAATCAGCCAGACACAAACACTTGTTTAGCTGAACATGGTTTATTCAGGCTATCCTTACCCCAATGATTAATAATCGAACTACTTTATTATGATTTTTTGAACAAAGGTTCACAAACTCTGCTAACGGCTAAGTATAAAAAACCCTAGAAAATGAATCAACTAAATATTATAAGCATTTGTTTTCAATTTATTTTTATCAACAACTTCACGGACACTTAGGCATCCCCTGCCTAAGTGCTAGCAGATTTAAATCGTCGTTAACTGAGTTCTCCACGCGCAGGATATTCTTTCTCGAGGGCGAATTTTAGACCACCCAGAATTTCACGAAAATGCGGACGTGCAAAAGGCATAGTACTAATTTGAGACCAGTACAGGGTTCCATCCGTTCGGACGATAAATAAGCCGGGTTCACTAAACTCAGCGGGTTCTTCGATTCCAATCGACGTCATTCCACGTCCAGCTGAACGATGCAAACCCCAGTCAC
>JBLIOG010000018.1:0-30391 GCA_047639625.1 Gammaproteobacteria bacterium | reverse complement strand
ATTACCTAGTGATGCACTCATCAACCCGATCGCAGCAGTGACGCCTAACCACGAAAGGGGCGGAATATGTAAGAGGGTTTCTGTTTCACCTTCAATCTTGAAGCCGGTAACCAGAAGTCCTTTCAGGAAAAGTGTCGGGGCATCCAGCACCGCACCAATCCCACGTGTAAATTCTTTAAAAGAGAAAAGTCCAAGACTGGCATCATTAACCAGCCAACGAACAAAAGAGGAGAGATTTTTGCTAAATGGAACCACCCATGATTCAGGATAGTTGGTCGCCCAGCTCAGTAGCGTTGGTTGCATAGCAAGCAATATCGCCACAATGAAAGCCGTGATGCTAATCCAGAATTTAATCCTCGAGTGATTGGATGGAGATAAAAAACTGGTCACCATCTTCGGATCTACCCCCAGTTTTAGAATGGTTAGGATAAAAGGGGCTGTGATCGTATATAACCGATCACAGCCCACTTAACAGATCAAACAACCTTCTTATTGGAGCCAGGACTTCCAGATACTTTTATTTTGGGCTATCCACTGTTCCGCAACAGCTTTGGTGTCAGCGCCCCCGACATCGGACTTGTACACTAACTCTCCGGCAGTCTTTGCGTCCAGTTTGAACTTACGCCAAACGTCATAAGCTTTTGGCCAGATTTTTTCACCACCTGCCCAGGCTGCTTTCCACATTAATCCGTTAGGTCTACCGCAGTCGTGAGTCTTTTTCTGATTCATGCCCCAGGAAGGGTCATCATAACAAGCGTCATCGTATTCCGGCCATTTTACAAATTCACCCGGATACAATGCAGGTATCCAGTAAGGCTCCCAGGACCACGCGACAATCGGCTGTTTGCGCTTTATGGCTGCTACCAGATCAGCCGCTAATGCACCATCACTACCTGCATTGATAACTTCAAAATCGAGACCCATTGCATCGATCCGTTCAGGATCGGTACCGCCCCATTCGAGAGGACCACTAAGGAATCGAGCCTTGGGTTCAGTTTCGACAACAGAGAGCGCTTTAACACAACCCGGTTCCATTAAAGCCTTCCAGTCGGGCAGACCAGGACAAACCTCTTTGACGTACAACGGATACCACCAATCTTCGTTAACAGCGATTCCGATGTCACCCATATTAATGACGTTTCCAGATGCGAATGCATCAGCGAGCACCGCTTTCGCAGTCGTATCCCAACCAGGTGAGGCAATATGCAGATCACCTGCGCCAACGCCGGTGAACTGGCCGATGTAGTCTGCAGGAGTATACTCAACGTTGTAGCCGAGTTTTTTAATCAGTTCTCCGTAGATAAACATGATTATGTTATCTCCGGAGTACCCCATCATGACAATCTTTATAGGCTCCTTAGATTCAGGCACTGCTGCATTAGCGGTGATTCCGCCTCCAGCAAAGATTAACCCCGCCAAGATAGCCCCTACTGTAAATTTTTGTACTTGATTAAGCATAACGATTTCCCCAAAAGTGGTTATTTGAACTCCCAAATATGGCATATGGATATGAGTATCCAGCTATAGCCTGAAGAGACTATAAAACACGAAACAATCAAAAACAATCATTTATTCAATCGTTTTTGATCGAATATATTGAAGTTGAATCAGTAATGTGATGATATACAATCAAAGTTTCTGTCATAATCTCTAGTCAAACAGCTATCTCAGAATAGTGGCCACCGATGCTAACGAGGAATCGAATCGGTTAGCTTGAAACAGCACTAGGAGTCTGTCGGACTTAGGGTGTCGTAGCGAGGGAAAATCATTTTGAGTCGAATATTTTGATCGAATGAGACATATAGTTGTTCTATTCAACGAATTGGATCGAAAAATTTGGCCCAAATTAAAACCACCTGTGTCGGAGTCTATCCCAGGCTAGAAAATCGACCTGTATCGTAAAAAAATAATTCGAGGAAAAATTGTGTATTTATGGAATTGAATAGGTAATGAAAAAAAATAAAACGCCTTCTAGTCGGCAATCTGCAATTCAGCGAAAGATACTTCTTGAGGGCTCCGTTAGTGTTGAAACCCTTGTAAACGAATTTAATGTGTCGTTAGCAACAATACGACGCGACCTCACTTTTCTGGAAGAGCAGGGATTAACACTGCGTACCCATGGTGGTGCGATGAGTTTTTCACAACACGGAGCCGACCAGGAGTTTGCGCAACGCGAACAAGTTGATAATGAAGGCAAAACCTTGATAGCAAGCGCGGCAATGGCGCTCGTTACAGCGGATCAAACTCTGTTTATGAACGACGGTTCTACAGTTCTTGCACTGGCCCGCGAGCTTGTCGCATCTGATATGCCGCTAACAGTGGTAACGCCAGGCGTTAACATCGCAACCGCTCTATCGGAAAATACTAATATTAACGCTTACTTGACGGGTGGCCTGGTCCGGCATCGAACTCTCGGTACAACAGGTGATTTTGTTGAGCAAATGTTAAAAGTTTTCAACGCTGACACCGCGTTCATAGCTGCCGAGGGATTCACCGTTCGTGACGGTTTAACCTACTCTTACGAAGCCGATGCCAAAATTGCCCGCATCATGCAATCAAAGGCGGAGCTGACCGTAATTCTAGCCACTGAACGTAAGTTAGATCAAAGGGATCGTATCACTGCTATTCCAGCATCTGATGTCAATGTGCTAATCACTGATTGCCAGGATGAGAATAAACTCAATTCGTTTAAAGAAGCAGGAATTGAGACGATCATAGCCAGACCTTTACATTTAAAGATAGTAAGCCATTTATAGAAAAATGAAACCTGTAGGATATCTATAATGAACCAGTCCGAACGGAAATATGATGACTTAGATGACCGGAAGGTAAAACTTTCCTGCCAGCGACTTTGGAAAGTATTCGGGGATGGTGCAGAACAAATTTTCCGGGGGAATAATTCGAAACCTGATGAAAGTGCACTTATCAATGCTGGATTGTTTGCCGCTGTGCGAGACGCCAACATCGAAGTACGCGAGGGCGAAATATTCGTTATTATGGGGCTGTCCGGCTCGGGTAAATCCACGCTGGTTCGATGCCTCTCACGGCTGATTGAAGCTACGGCAGGCAAAGTTATTTTCGACGGTCAAACTTTACAAGATTTGAATGACACCGAGCTTAACGAAATTAGACGTCACAAGATGGGAATGGTGTTTCAGCATTTCGCATTACTTCCCCATCTTACGGTTTTGGGAAACGTATCCTTCCCACTGGAAATACAGGGACAGAACAAACAGACCTGCGAGCAGCGAGCACTGGAAATGATTGAGCTTGTTGGACTATCAGGTCGCGAGAATTACTATCCACGGGAATTATCTGGCGGCCAGCAACAACGCGTCGGCATTGCGCGGTCACTAGCAGTTGAACCGGAAATCTGGTTTTTAGATGAGCCCTTTTCAGCGCTCGACCCACTGATACGAAAAGAGATGCAGGACGAATTTTTACGATTACAAAATTCACTCCACAAAACAATTGTCTTTATTACCCACGACTTTGACGAAGCGATTCGGCTTGCTGATCGTATTGCCATAATGAAGGATGGTGAAATTGTTCAAACAGGCACTCCCGAAGAATTAGTGTTATATCCTGCGACCAACTATGTAGAGGAGTTCACCCGCGGCATTATGCGAGTCAAGGTACTATCGGTAGAAACTGTCATGTCGTCAGTATCAGATAAAAACACTGGACCAGCGACCATCACCGTATCTAAGCATTCAAGGATCGAGGACATAGCAACATCGGTTTTAGACAGCGGAGGTGATGCTACAGTAGTCAACAATGACAATCAGGCGGTCGGTACATTAACGCGCCAGTCCGTTATTGACGTGTTGATTAATCGGCAAGGAAACCGCTAATAGATTTTCTGAATTTATACAAAATTTTCGGTATAAGGTCTAGCTTTAATACATGACCACGTCATTTCCAGGATCATAACTGAAGTCACCAACAGGCTAGCCAAATTATTTCGGGCTTCAAAAAGAGGTTATAGGATCGCCGAGTCGGAGCGCCATAGGCTCGAGGACCTTATACAGGCGGGGATATTCCTGAAATTCTCATCGATGGATAAAACCAGGCCTCTAATGGAAGACATCCATTTTTCGTTGTTCGGAAAATTGATTGAGGAAAGAGACCATAAATCGAGCGTTTAAAAATGGAATTAAAATTTAAATACACACCCGCTTATTGCGAGGAGAATATCTGGCACCTGGCGAGTGATGGACGGTTTCGTGAACTCGATGCAAGGGTTGTTCTGGTCACGGGACCCGGCAGCCATCGTAAGCTTTGGTTTCAACGTTGCTGTGAGCACACCGTGCTACCCGTGTACTGGGACTATCACGTCATACTACTGGTGTGGAATGACATCTGGAAGGTCTGGGACCTCGACACCACATTGGAATTTCCCGTGGACGCACCTACTTATTTTCGCAAAACCTTTCGCGGACCCGATGAAAGCTTTAATAACACAAACGTTTTATTCAGGACAATAGACGCGAGAGAATACATCGCGACCTTTAGCTCGGACAGGTCTCATATGAGATTGCCATCGGGCGATTGGGCGGCTCCTACACCATCCTGGCCACCCATTGTGAAGGGCGAGATATCAAACCTAGTGGCGTGGCGTGAAATAGCATCAGATGGTCCCGGGGAGCTACAAACACTGGAGCAGATAATCGAATTTTGCAGTTATCCCAAAAACAGTTAAAAAACTCTCACCGGGTGGTCTGAGGCCCAACTATTCCGAGCTCTCTCATTACTAGGGACAGGCTAGCTGTTCTGTCAAACTTTCTGTTCCTTCTGCTACCACGGCATTTCCACATATCTGGCCGGCAGTGACTGTGACATTACCGGGGTCACTGGCTTCAATACCTGGCCCTTCATTATCATGGACGTGCAGGTTATTCGCATTCAGGTCGCCGAAGAATACTCTTATACCTCCACCCGAGCAGGGTTCTGCGAGTACTGCAGGGTTTCCACTCACGTCGATAGTGAAGAAACGGCAATCACCAGCACTTTGTCCATTGTTGGTCACCATAAAAATAGCTTCTGCGGATACCGCGTCGCTAGAGTTTCCGATCGTAACATCGCTTTCACTGAAGATTCCCCAGCCTTTATTTGAATCAATATCCAACGTCGCAAAAGACGAAGATTCCATGGTTCCTCCTTCAAGGGAGATGCCATGCCCAGAATTATTTGAAATGGATGAAGATATGAGGCTCGTTCTTAATACAGTCAGATTAAGATCACCCGTTGCCATCGCAATGCCATCGCCAATATTTCCAGCAATGCTGGCTTGCGTTAAAGAGACCGGATACGAAGCCAAAACACCCGGGCCATCGTTGTCTTCGATCATTATGTTCTGCAAACGCTGCGATGCACCAACAGTGTCATCGGAGCTATAGATATACAGGCCGCCGCCAAAAAGTTTATTCACCAATGAAATATTCGGTAAATCGTCTTCAATAGAAGCGTAGTAATAGTCTCCGGTCTGCCCGTTATCATTGAGCAACGTTTGTTCTGTGGGCAGATGGTCTGTACTTCCGAAATTGGCTTTTCCATCACTAATGTAGATACCCCAGCCGTTATTCTCCGAGGCATTGATCGATGCATGAAATTTGACATCGAGATTCCCGCTATCGATGTAGATACCGTCTCCCTGATTGCGCAGGAACTCACTTCGGCCAGACTCAATTCGAACGCGATCCCGGCCCATTGCAGCGCCATTCGGTGTAGCAACCACACCACTACCCTGGTTGTCATTCGCTGTGATTCGAGAAAGCACGACGGTTGAAGCGGCTAACAACCCTGGTCCAAAATTGTTGTTCAACTCAACGCCGGACATTCGAACACCGACGCCTTTTTCTTCGGCAGCGGTACTAAAGATTCCGCCGCCTGTGCAGCCAGTTCCACCGCCGTTAAAGGAAAATCGACTGACTTCACCGAGGGCATCATCAACGATGAGATGGCCGCCCGTGAATACCCCGAAATCACAGCTGTTACTGACCGATACCGACGACAATTGCGTGATGTCTTTAAAGTCTGATGCAATATTAATTCCGTAACCACCCGCATTAGCAATCGACAAGCCTCGAATTACCACATCAGGTGTCGCAATGGACAAACCATCAAAGTTACCTGCAGAAGAGAAATCGACGGTTAAGCCATAGGGGGCGTCAATCGTCACCGGATCGGTCAATTCGGGTAGGGGGCTTGCCGGCAAGATAACAGCGGAGGCATCAAGATCGAATTCTATTTTCTGTGAACCCGGTTGAGCGTTTACTTCCATAATGGCTGCACGCAGGCTGCATTCCGCCTGTTCGCCAACCGATGGGCCACCGGTATCGCACTCGCCATCTCCTGGCACCATATCTTGGGTATCAGTGGTGACATTGACCCTGGCAGGAACGCGGCAGACATCCTGCTTCTGTTCAGCAATGAAATACGACAATCGCACCAAAGACGGCTGGTCGGGCAGGCGTGCGCCGATTGATACTCGACCCATCCTGTCGATAGCCACCAGGCGGCCGTCGAAAGAATTAGTGCCCATATTAAATTCTGCCTGCGTTACGCTGCGCACGTCTCCAGGCGCAATCTCGACTTCATAGCCTGGTTTCATTATCCGGGCCAGAGTTCCGTCCCGCCAGATCGCCCAAATGCTTCTATTGCTTCCCGCACGGCCCTCAAATGCAAGATCACAAAACTCTCCGAGAGAAAAGCCTTCTATGAATTTCGGTACGAAGTCTTCTTCGTCTCCGACGGCAAGTGGTGCCAGGTCGGTCAATGATTCAAATTCACCGCCTTCACGCCTGACAAAAATATCATCCTGAAATCGGCCGTTGCTTATATGATTACCGACAAAATATATCTCATTGGTGCTTTCACAAACGTTTGCCCGGGTAACAGAATTCAACTGCTTACCCTCAACCATCTGGTTGTGTGGAATCAACTCACCGGGATCGCCAGGCGATGCCGTGATATCGACAAATTGTATGCCTTCAGATACCCGTACCGCGAAACGACTACTTGAAGCGGAATCCAAAGACACGGCACCATTGATATTACAATCAAGGTCCAAACTGGATGTGGACGCAAAACAGCGAAAGGTATTAATGGCACCGCCAACGAGGCGTCCCATAATCTTCGTCGATTCACCGTCGATTCCTGCAATAACACCTACTTCAGCGCTAAACCCGACAATCTGATCGATCCTTCCCCAGTTTCCAGGGCTATTCGTCATCGGGATTGGCGAGCCCTCTTGCAATAGCTTCGTGAAGTTATTGCCTTCGCCCAGCGTGCCGTAGCTCGCGTTAGTGGTTCGACCCAGGATATCCCCGCAATCCCCGAGTGTGAATTTGGAGAAGGCATTCACCTGAGCCCCATCGATGATTACGGGATAATTTGTTACAAGCGATACTCCCTTCGACTGTATATCTGGAATACGTGCAAGAAAATTGTTCGATGTAATCAAATCTTCTTCTCTAAAATTAGCCTCGACGACGACACGCTCGGCAACGCCACAGCGACTTGATAAAGGTGCAACGGCAAATCTTTGCGGTTTAAGAGCGCTTGGCTCTCCACCATGCGGTTGATATGAATCACCTTCAGTCATTAAAGAAACGATGCTGCCATCCACGTTAGCACTGAATAAGGTGAGATTATCATCCGCATCATCTGTCAGAAATATGATATTGCCATCAGAAATTGGCGCAGCGTTAAAAACCAAATTGCCAAAAATCGGGTCGATGGGTGAGTAGATAAAAGTGGGCTCAATGTCGCAAATTTTTGCGCCGACAGGGTCGTTATCATTATTATCATTGTTGTCGCCAGAGTCAGTATTGTCGACACTACCATCACCGGTATCGCTACTTTCTCCACCCCCGCAGGAAACCAATAGCAAGATAGTAAAACTGGCGATAAGAAATTTCATTGTGGCAATCTCAACTCACTCTAAGAAAGTCACTATAAAGGGAATTTACTAATTTTTTGTATATTTCGCACTGCGAAAGGATTCACTTTTCCGCAAATCCGCTCCTTGGCTATATGTTAGAGACCATAACAAGACAACATTTTGAACGTTACTTGATCATCAAAACCAACCAGGATATTCCACATTATTTGTGTCGAGAATTCGGTCCGGCAGTGCTTAGAGAGATAGCCAGTAGGTTTGTGTGCAATATATCTCGAGTGTCAGTAAAACTGATAATAAACTCGAACTTGTACTTGATAAAAAATCAAGTATTCAAGATGCTGTAAATAAGTTAAATCTTCGATTGCCCCTCCCTGGTTTCCTTGAGTTTTGTTGAAAGAGGATATCCGTCCTTAATATTTTGAGAATACCGAAGCAGGCTTCCTCCAATATAATTGAACTTACTGAATTCTGATCGAGAATGCCCCACCGTTGTTCAAGCTAAAACTCGCCTGATCGTCAACTGAACCAGTGAAGGTAATCTCTAAGGTATTTGAGTCGACAAATTCTGCTGTTAACTGTGAATTGAACGAGGAACTAAAACTGTATCCACCCATAGAAGGGTTTAACTGAGTGGGTGGCAGGTATATATGAAAGGTTTCGCCTGAGTTGACTTCGAGTTCGTCACCCTGTGCGTTAATTTTGTAAACTACAGTCCCCAGGTCCAAGGTGGTAAATATCCAGCTTTTGTCGGTCGGTAGGCCATCCTGAACATATGAAAAATCGACACGATAGGTCGTATTGTAGTCCAGCCGATCCAATGGAAACAGGGAGAACTGATGCGAGCTAAAAAGGCTGTTTGGATCGGTGGACTGCGTTAGGATTCTTATGTTGGTGAGCTGTTCGCCGCTATTAATATTAAATAACTCAAACGATATGAGATCAACCTGCATAACGCTAGTGGTGTTGAATTCAGCTGATATGGGATAACCGGAAGCAGAGTAGTCAGGCAGAGGATCTGGAGACTCCTCGTAAAATACCGGTTGCACATTACTGGCATTGTTTCCAGGCCAGATCACCAGATCAGGATTACTACCGGTGAAATAATCGCGCGCAGATTCGTAAACCGAGGCCTCAATTTTTAGTGCAGGATCACATAAGTTGTAATAGGAGCCAAAGCCGGTGAAATCTTCTCTACTACAGAGTTCACCGAGCTTGCTGTTGGCGTTGTTACCGACAAATGACTGATTTAGTCCTCCCGTGGAATCTTTAAAGAATCCAAATCCAATTTCATCCGCATCGTTACGCAAAAGACCAAAGCGGTGATAGATAGCACTCATCAAATTATTCAGAGATTTCTGTTCGGTTTCATCATACGAAATGACTTCTCCAACCGAAAAATATCCAGCATAGCCCGCTACCCTGGCGCGATCATTGGGTGATGTACCGGTAAAGCCGCTGTCTGAGGCGTTCTGACCGTGTCCCGAGATATCATTAGTAACCTGGTATTGGCTGTGGTTCAAAGCTGCGGTTTCGAGTTGGGCATTACGCTTATAGCTGTTCAGATTCGCCTCAAGGCGAATATTATTCATATACAAATAATCTTCGCGCATAGGTGTGCTGGAAACTGTGGTGGAGCCTTCGCTTTCGCCGGCGGAATTTGATGCGGTAACAGTAAAATAATAGGTTTCGTAGTTATTCAATCCGCTCACGAAAATGATAGAAGTAATGATATCGGAAATTACCTGGTTGTCGTTTAGCAAAATGTAGTTGGTTGGATTGACACTTGCGTCCGATGCGAGGTAAACCGTATAACTGCTAGCGCCATCGACCGCATCCCAGGACAGTTCAACCGCACCGTCCGCTGGACTCGCCGATGTATTGTCGGGTGCCGAGACTGATAGAGGGGTGATAGTGGTAGCGGAGCGTTCCTCCGAAAGCAGGCTTTCTTCGCCTTGATTATTGGCGGCGATCCGATAGTAGTAAGTCTGCGCAATGGCCAAACCTTCATGTCGGTATAAGCCCGATGTGATTGCAGGGATAGCCTGGCCATTTTGCTTATCAACCCCGCTTTCAACTCCCCAATAAAGCGTATATGACTCGGCACTAATGACAGGATCCCATGTGAGCGTGATCTCGCCATCCCCAGCGGTTGCCATGAAGTTGCCCGGCGTTGTCGGCAGGCTCATTATGGTGAATGTAACGGTCGCAGTATTGGAGTCATTGTTGCCGTCGTTCACATTAAATGTGAATGTGTCCTGCCCTGCAGCATTGGAAGACGCCGTATAACTGAATGTTCCGCTCATCGCATTGGTGATTTGTACCTGACCTTGACCGGGAGAACTGATCACTGTGTAAACCAGGTTATCACCCTCGATATCACTAGCAGACAAGCCGCCAGTAAAGGTTATTTCAGCATTAATATCGAAGATGGCGTCAAAGGCAGCAGGCTGATCATTCACGGGTTCGATCTGAACGACCGTGGTGGCAGTATTGGAGTTAATCATTCCGTCACTGGCTGCAAAGCTGAATTGATCTGATCCTGACTGGTTGGGGTCCGGTGTGTAGGTATAGGCTCCAGTCAGGTGATCGTCGATTCGCAGACTGCCCCTTGCGGGTGGCGAGACAATGGAAAACGTGAGTGGATCGTCCTCGGGATCCTGTGCTTGTAATACACCGCTTGCGGCAACATCTTCGGTTGCATTCAAGCTCCCACCAGAGACTATGGGTGCCTGATTCTGCAATTCAATTTGTATGCTAACGATCGCAATGTTGGATTCGAACTGACCATCGCTGGCAATGTAGCCAAACTGCACAGTCCCCTGACCCGAAGGGATATAGGTGAAAGTACCATTTTCTGAATCTGTAATTTGAACCTGGCCGTTTGTCGGTGACGTCACGATTGAGTAAGTTAAATTGTCAGCATTCTCATCGGTTGCCTCCAATGAGCCGTCGAGCGCCATATCACTGGTAATTGAATAGTTCGCGTCACTCGCTTGAGGCGCAATGTTGGTGCCTTCCAACTGTTGCAGACTCGCGGTAAAATGCTCGATTGCAGTTGTCGCGTCAATCAGAATGGAGTGCGCTAAGAGATCGTTTTCCACAAGCGCCTTCAAGGTCGTCTCAAAAGTCAGGTCGTCAATTATATCCAGCCGAATATCCTGATCGAAAAACTGTTGCCGTGTCTGAGCGTTGATCACGATCCCGTTACTGGCGTTGGCATCTTCATCAAGGGTTTGTAGAAACCGGACAGTATTTATCACCTGGGGATTGTCCAGGCTTTGGGTTTGTGCCAGTTGCAGGGGGGTAATAACGTCCGCACCGAGCGTTTGGCCCAGAACGGTATTAGCGATGAAAAACGTGATGCTTTCGCCGCTACGGTATTGAAACTCCCCACCGTTTTGAGTGAGACCCGAAAGGCTAAGTGTCGAGTATCCCAGGCCATCCACCGCAGAATCCCAAAATACCCCAGTCAGAATTGGGTCTTCCAGTGGTTCGCTATTATCAGCCTGATCTGTCTCGGAATTTCCGCAACCAGACAAGACCAGCAATAGTAGACAAAGCAGGCTGTTATTAGCGGCTCTTTTTCTAGATCCTGAATTACAGGCCATTTATAAGCCTCCCAGACAAATAAACTTTTCGATTATAGCGAGATTAAACAGCCATATCGTTTAAAAACCACTCTAACTACTTCTCCGTTCCAAATCTTGAGTGAAGTGGGCTAATTCACCCTATGAAAATCGGCTTAATAAAGATCATCCGTTTTTCTCAAACACCCCCCTGGATAGAGCGATTAATTTCGCGATAAGCTCGATCAGTAGCATCGACCAGGCCAAAAAGCCCGCGGATCATACCAGTGAATTCTACAGGTCCAACTGGCACATCCGCAGCTTTCAACTCTGCTGCATATTCAAAAGGCTTGAGGAGCATCAGACTATTCGTAAGCGCGTTATCAGGACGCAAAATTAATGTGTCCAATTAAGAGTCGATTGTTGATTTAGCCCTTTATCTTGCGAGCTAACTGCCAGTATCGAGCCCTCGGTTCGCATTTCAACTTTATCGCCTTATACCCTTAATGACTCGGTGGAGGTTTTGACTCAGTTAGTTTCAGACCACTTCAGATTATTTTTTTTCGACTTGAGACGATTGATAATGTTTACGTACTCAGGGTAGTCCTCAATATGTATTTCTATCGTCCCATGGCAAATATCAGTGTATGAGCCTTTGTGTTTTAGAGAATTGGTTAAGCTAGCAAAGACAATATACTGGTACCCCGGGTTAAAATAAATTCCACAACTAGCAGTATAAGGGGTGGTGTATATCTCAAAATACTCTGGGGCTTTAGATTTATAGGACTCTTCGATTCTGAACTTTGCGGTCACAATACCAGACTCACTGTCCTGTTTAGATGAAATAACCCAACCTAAAAATATGTGCTCAGACATTTCGTATAGCTGATCAAATGTATATTGGCAATCGCAAGCTATAGTGTTGCTTGAACTAAAAACTAGTACTAGGAGAATTGGCAGCCGCTTTGACAAAATTGTAATCATGATTTTTTGCAGATGGTTTCCGATTAATCTTATCATCAATTTTTAGCTTAGGCTGACGGTCACTACGCGGGGGTAGTCCTGGATAACACCTTGACCGCAGTAATACATTACGCCCAAGCCGCATAGAGCAAGGGCAGACCCCGAATCGGCTAAAGGCTTAAATACCGCCCTGTCCAAATAAAATAACCGAACTGTTGAGAAACTATTCAGGGGCCGGATTTCGTCATCCTTGGCGACAGTCGAGTAGATGATTACAGATTCAATTAACCGATAACAAAGGCAGGTTCTGTTTAGTTTGTAGGAATTGGATTACAGAGGTGTCAATTCAATAAGACCTAGTCCCAATAATACTAGATAAATTACTCATGTTGGTTTTATCAATTGCGGCCACTTTTTCCGTTCCAGTTGTTGGAGAGGGTTTGGCATCGTTCAAGATGAACTTACGTTTAACTTTGTTCGAGGTCGTTTCGACCATAGGGTAGGGAACGGATAATTCAACCTCTTTACGGTACTTTAGAACAAGTGTGAAGCCACGAATAATATCAATCGGTTGTAAATGGTTGCTTATTCTTTAGCCGGTAAAACCCACCGAAAATACATTAATATTCTATTAAGTTGGATTGATTTTCTAGTTTGAGACATTCGCAAGATTATCAAAATTATAAAGGATGGATTAGGGAAACTACTTTTCATTTGAATTCGAACTGAAAAAAGATCATCGAACCTATAAGTGAGTCTATTTGATAGAATTTTTGCATTGGTTGAAAATTGAACTTTCTTACCAGGTTCTATCCCTTTAGCTTCGATAAATACCAACCCTTTTTCATCTACCATAAGTAAAGTCGTTAACTTTCGCAGATATATTATATTCACATTAAAAGGGATTGAATGTCGATTTCCGAAAAATCCTTTTCCCAGATTTGCACAATGCATCACCAACATATTATTCGAACCTAGGAGTGAACTTCTTGCGGTACTTTTGAAACTCATTTTCCCAAAAATGAATCAATTACAATTTCACTTACACCGCGAGCAAGTAAAACTTTGTTTATTGCCACAATCCCATCGTCAAAAATTGTAACGGGCTTTATTAATAATGGAGTATTGGAAGTATAAGGTTCTGATTGAATTGATACATCTAACGCAGAATGGGGGATACCTATGATTTGAGGACTCGTCTAATACTATCCAGAGAAGCCCTGGATAAAATGTTTTAGTAATTTCCGAGTATTTTATCGAATGACTATTGTCGCCAGTTAACATTACAAATAGCCATAAACAAAAGGTAAAAAAAACCTAAGGCCTACTCCGTAAATCTTCTGAAATGTAACGCTGAAATATCCGTTTTCGTCTCGCCAGCATAGAGCAATGTAAACTCTAATCATAAAAAATAATTATGATTATGTTGTCCTTTTTGGGTGCCACAATTGACCAATAAAGACCTTTCTTAACGCAGGGTAAACTTGGGGAATTTTCAAAACTCACCGCATAAGCCCGAAGATCAACCATCTCATTGAGAATATTTCTGGTTTCTTGAGTGCTCGCTATTCTGGCATGAAGGGTTTGATCTACCGGATACAGCCATTCTATTAGCAAAAAACATAACCAAGTCATTTCTCTTCATACGCCATATTCAATCCTTTGACTTTACTTAATCACCTTTGACAGGATAGAGGTAAATAAGTCTACTGAGAGTGTGATGGCAAAATCTATCAACGAGATTAGCGTCTCGTTTAGCAATAGGCTCTCATTCGTAGAGTCTCTTTTCGTACCTGAAGTGAAGGGCGTCGAGGTTTTTTTATTATTGGCTGAAAAGGTTATCCAACAAACGGATTTGTTGCCGAAAAGCTAGTAACTGCAATTCATATTTCCTTTTTTCTTGTTCTGAGGATTCAGATAGTCTTCGCTCGGAGACAATTATCTGACGGATAAGACTAGAACGCTAAATCATTCTATTGAATCTGGGCAAAATACGTATAACTGTCATATCTAATGTCCCAACTCAATGGGTTTCTTTAGAGAGTGATTCTATTTTATAGAAATGACGGAAATTGGAACATCAGTCCCATATGACAAAATTTGTAAGTCAAAGCCTGCAAGGTATCAAATTTAGCCCGCCAATGAGCGCGAACTCTGATTGATACCTTTTGTCGGTTCCACCTTAGGGTGTATTTAAATCAATGCGCAAGATTTAGGCCTCAATTGGCCTTATGCGCTAATGCTCAATTTATTGTGAATACCCTCGTTTTTCAGCGAACCTGTCTACTTCTCGTAAAGCAAGAGTCTTGAGGTGCGCCCAGGGGTTCTCTTTATGTCATTTTGCGGTTGTTGCACCACCCGAACCCACGATCACCTGTGTGGATTTGTTACACCACAGCTAAAAATTACTGACCCTGAAATCTGTCACATCAGATTGCCCCCCACCCCCACTGTATGGCAGGTAAAAAGCCACCAGTTTGTCCCTATAATCAGTATGATCGGTTGAGGTTGCTGCAAATGCTGAAGTCTCTATCATGGCCTTGTACCACCGATGATATCGGTTCGAGGTTTCGCCATTGATCGGCAAATTTAAATTGCGATAGTGCTCCATCAAAACTTTGACGCGATAGGCAAATGGAATCATGGAGATATCAACAGCGCCGATCTCGTGACCTGAAAAATAGGGACCTACGCTATGCATTGCCTCGGTAAGGGAAATTAATCCTGCTAGCATTTTGTCGCGATCTTCATCTTGAACTGAACCCAATTCATATTCCTTCAGGTAACGATAAAAATAGGGCACAACTCGGTTGTCGACATGATCCATCCAGTATTTCTGCTCGGCTCGTTGATTAGGGTTTGCAGAGAAAAGCGGCTTTTGGAGTGGATATAAGTCATCCAGGTATTCTAATATTCGGTTCGAGTCGAGAATCGTATATTCCTCAGCACTATTACCCGCTTGAAAAATCATAGGAACCATTGCCTCACCACGCGAGACCTCTAACCACCAGTCACTCTTGTGATAGGGATCAACCTCGACATATTCGAAATCGATTTCTTTGTTTAAAAGTGCTATCCAGGCTCGCTGGGCAAATGGACAATACCACGCACTATATAGTTTCATTTCTTCTCCCAAATTTGTACTGCGATGAAAGTTAAACAACTCAGGCGGAGGGATCATTCCATTTGTGTGTTGTAAATTTATTATCTAATTCGGTGTGGAATAAATGGTTCGTGTAGTTGCTAATCGTTTTAACCGATATGGCGAGTATGATCTCGAGTATGTGGTTCTCGGTGTAACCGGACGATAAAAATGCCTCGACATCAGCCTGCCCGGGTAACCCACGCTTACTCACCATTATTTTTGTGAAGGTACTTAGTGCGCCTAACTTCACCTCATCCACAGAAGCATCTGCTCGGATAGCTTTCGTTACTTCACCCGGAACTGCTGATACGGCATCTGCCAGAAAACTATGGGCTGCCATACAATATTCACAACCATTTACATGGCTGATTGAAAGAAATACCACTTCTTGCTCCGCCGGGTTAAACCCTGATTTAGAACGAAATGCCGCGTATCCGTCCATATAAGTTTTTAGTAAGCCCGGAGAGATTGCCATCGCATTGTACATATTTGGGACAAAGCCCATTTTTTTCTGGGTCGCTTCGAGCAGTTCTTTCGCTTCAGGTTGGGCGCTATCTGTTGTTACTGGAGCCAGATTTATTTTGTATTCAGCTAACATGATTTTTTCCTAATATTTAGTTTTTAAAATTCGCATGGTCAGATCCGGCATCACGACTTATCTTCGTGTCCCAATACTAGTCACAGGCCAGCAAAAACATTTTATGACGTTATTGATTGAACAGTAATAATCGAATTTGCATATTTGATGTGCAATAATGAACAGCTACGAAAATTAAATTGTTGTATTGGGGGTAACATTGAACTGGGACGATTTACGCTTTTTCCTCGCACTATCCAGGAAAGGTACTGTCAGTGGTGCCGGTAGAGAGCTTGGTGTGAAGCACACCACGGTCGCACGTCGAATCAAAGCCTTCGAAGAAAGCCTGGGTAGTCGATTGTTTGACCATCGGCAGGATGGCTATGCCATGACACCGGTCGGAGAGAACCTATATCAACATGCCGTTAGCATGGAGCAGCATGCACAGGCGGTAGACCGACAGGTATTTGGGCTTGACGCACAATTAAAGGGGGGATTGAAACTGACTGCATCTCAGGACGTTCTTAGTCGCCTGATCATCCCACAGCTTGGTCTGTTTAGTCGTAACTATCCAGGCATTGAATTACAGTTGCTCAGTTCGAGCGGATTGGCAGACCTTTCCGCCAGGCAGGCAGATATCGCATTACGTTTAACGCCTAAACCGCCCGATTATCTGATAGGCAAGAAAGTGTTATCACTGCGACACGGTATTTATGGCAGCAAGAAATACCTAAAAGCAAACCCAAGACCTAAGCACCTGATTTTATGGAATGACGAAATTGATCAACCTGAGTGGGTTAAGCAACACTTTCCACAGGCCAGTATTGCGTTACGCACAGATGATGCAACTGCCATGTTAGCTTGTGTCAGTAATCATTTGGGTGTCGCGCGAATCCCATGCTATATCGGTGAAACAGCCCGTGATCTATATCGCTTGAACTTAACGCTAACGCCTTCGAACTGGGGTGTATGGGTACTCAGTCATGTCGATCTCAGGGACACCGCTCGGGTTCGGATCTGCCGAGACTTTTTGGTAAGTATTATCGAAAAGCAAAAAACCCTCATTGAGGGGCTGGATTCGCGCTATGTGGAATAGAGATCTATTCAGTCCTTAAATTTTTTACGCTGCTTGAGGATAATCGCGAAGGATGAATTGGAAAACGCTTTCCTCAGACATTACAATCCAAAAGCTGACATAGACACTCGGACTGTTCATCCCCATACCGTTCAGGGATAACTCATTGAATTGCAGGAAAAATAGTGCCCAGGGGCGAAATCAACTCGAACCTCGTTCCGAGTTCGCATTCGGCACCGACAAGGGGGTTTTCAATCGCGGTATTGGCTAATCAGGACTACCTTCATTGGTAGGAATTTCATGAACTATTTTTCCATTGATAGAGTAAACAACCGAGGTGCCGTTCTGTCGCGCAATCTCTCTGACCTTTACACCTGCACGCCTCAATGCAATTTCGGCATTAGCTAAATCGGAAGACCTTGCTATAGGATTTTCGTTAGATATATCTTGCTTGACCATTGATTAGTGTCCTCTCTAATAATTTCCGGGTAGGTTAGCAGTGCGTTAACAATGCCGAGAAAGATTCTGACCTATCGTGAACACTGATTCCGGGAAATCAGCAAAAGCATTCATGTTCACACCAGAGAGAACTCGTCACAGCTGTTTTCCCATAGGCTAGGACTAAATATCGATGACTGTCTTTTTAATCCAATTGGCCGACCTTTCCTTAGTTTCATCTGAAACTGGTAACAGATCTATACAGTGGAGAAAAATATCGGCGTCATAAATTTGTTCCATCAATAAAACTCAAACAAAATCGCGATCCTTGTTACGAAAAGCCGAAAGTTTGCAAGCCGCCAAATCGTGTACCTCCAGGCAATAACCAGTATTCCCCGTGTGTTGTTATTTTTGACCTGATGCGTTCGACCTTCCCACCCTTTCGGTAATTGTGCGACTCCGATTGAAACTCCCTGTACATAAAATCCATGCGTTTTATGAAACTGTAATAGCTCCCCAAAGCACCATTGATAGCATCCACTTTTTCAGTCCGGTTTTTAGGTTGGACATCCACCGATGTCCTCAATTCTGGGGGAGCATTGGGATGCCCTCCCAATATCGACTGAGACCCAGAATACGAAGCTCATTATCATTGGAGACATCACAGGCAGCCCGTATTGCGTGCTTTAGTTGATTACGTGTCATGGCAAGATCTCCATTATCCTCATCATCTTGTCTCTTTCGTCGTCATTTAGTACCGCGAGGAATGGAGAACTCTGCCTAAGTCTCTGCGCACGCAGAGTTTCGGATACAAAAAAGTCCTTTATTCGTCGTACGGAGTAACGAGTAAGTATGTCTTGCCATTCTCGAAGGTCGTGTGACGCAGAACCATGGTCATCTTCTAGCTGATAATCTAGATATCGTGAGGCCCGCTTGATCAGAGAAGGATCTCGCTCTAAGACTTTTACAATAGTATGGCTGTATCGTGCCGCCCTTTCGTCTCGTTCGCCATGTGTGCTTCCTCTACTGGATATTCCAGTGTCTATGTATCCAGCTATTAACTCGGCTCCTTTCAAGACATCCTCAGGGACATCGGCCTGAGAAAATGTGCGAATCTCTACCGTTAGATCAAATTCCGACTCTACGCATCCTTACCTGGTCACCGAGGTATGACAAAGATCTTGAGTCGCTCCGTATTCCTATTTGTAACGGTTTTCCAACTTGCGTTGGCGGTGAATCAATCCATGCCGCCTGAATTTCAGGGAGATTCTCTAGTGTCTGGTGTATTTTGACTTTCAATTCTTGATAGGGTTTGCTTTCATTTCGAAAGAGTTCCTGAATGGTGCCTGTAATCGGATCTGATTCTCGAAGAACATATCGCAGGGAAGGTTTACCACCCACCTGCTGAACGTAACCCGTCTTCGCCATTTTCGCTAGAGCCCTTCAAGCATCTGCCAGAGTTAAACCGATCTTTTCGGCTGCCTCGGATACGCCTATTGAGCCGATAACTTCTTCAGCAAGCACACGCACATTAACCGTACGTTTGCTGCCGCACCAAGCAATTCATTTAAGGGGAATCGAGTGGTATTTTGTTCAATAGCGATGGGTCTAATATATAGAACCTGTAGTTTCATATAAGATATTTTAGTATCGATTTCTATACTATTAAGCGCACATATAAGAAAATTCTAGTTGTGCTTCCTGCTGTTGAATGACATAGAATTTTGACCCAGCTGATTTGGATTGACCTTATTCTCCTATAGTTTCCTCCCATCGTGTATCCACAGACGTTTAGCACGGTGCCTTTTCCCATCTTGCCATTTCATGATTGAGTGAAATCAACTCGACCAATTCGTTTTCTATCACCTGCATCAACAGTGTTTGTGGACGTTTGTTTGACACCACTAACGAAACCTTGCGCCCGATCTCCGGATCAACAATTCGACACGCACTGAATTCATCGCGCAGTACGTGACTATAGACACCCGCAAACGACATGATGGAATAACCCTGACCTTCACGAATCAAATGCAACAAGGCATCTTGTGAATCAACTTCCATCACAACATTAGGAACTATTCTCGCCTGCGCGAATGCCTGGTCGATAATTCGCCGAATGTCACCCATAGCAGGTAATAACAGTGGAAGTGTAGATACCTCCCTCAATGAAATAGAAGTCTCGGGTGCAACCGCAGAATTCCCACCAACCAGATGAAGTTGTTCGCTGAACAGCAGTCTACAGTTAAAACTGGATAGTCCCAGCTCGTGGGTCACGACGCCGACGTCTGCATTTCCTGCGGTGAGCTGATGAGGGATATCGACGCTATAGGCCGACATCACACGTAAGTCCACCTGGGGATACTTCTCGCGAAAGCGTTTGATCAAGGGCACAAATAGCACATGACCAGTGCTGTCCGGCATGGCTACGCAGACTTTACCGACCAGCTCCCCGCGTGAAGCTTCGAATTCGTTTTCGATTAAATCGAAGTGGCGGATGATTTCATTGGCATGTCGGTAAAATTGTCGCCCCGATTCAGTCAGTTGCACCCCGCCCCGGCCTAGTCGGTGAAAAAGCTCGACACCGTAGTGTTTTTCAAACTGGCGGAGCAAGCGGCTCATGGCTGGCTGCGTCATCGATTGCTCGAAAGCAGCAGCCGATACACTACCGTTCTCGGCAATCGACAATAACGCTCGTAGTTGACGATAACTGATATCCAATATTTATACCATTTTCGATATTATTAAATGTATATCATGTGCATAGTTGTTATACAACATCCGCGTTACCATCCGGTTTAACTCATTTTCAGGATTCAGCTCATGCCCAACACCGAACAAACCTTTTGCACCAGTTTCGCTGACAAAGCAGAATTTGACGGCGGTCTGCGCGGTTATTTTGAATACCGCGATCTTGGCATCAACGAAGCCACTAAGGGTAAGTTTCATGCCGCGATCAGCCGCGTCAAATCGGGTCATGACGGCGATCTGGATATCCGTACAACTGGCATGCATCGGCATTTGTGCGATTTTCAGATGTTTTATGTACTAAAGGGGTGGGTCACGATGTTCTACGAAAACGAAGGCGAAATGACCTTCCGCCCTGGTGATTGTTGCATGCAGCCAGCCAGTATCGTGCATAACGAAATTCAATGTTCGTCTGATTTTGAGTGCCTTGAACTTTACTCTCCTGCGATGCACGACACGGTGGTTGTTGACGAGGCCTAACCAGTGCATGCCTCTGCAGCACAAAAAGATGCCAATCTGACAATCGACCAGCAAGACGAAGGCCTGACCGTGACCTGGCCAGATGGCAGCAGCCGATTTTTCCACTACGTCTGGCTGCGAACCTGTTGTTTTTGTACGCAATGCGGCAGTACCTACACCGGTACATGGACGATGCAACCCAGTGATGTGCCACTGGACATCAAACCACTACAAGTCGATAACCAGGATAACGAAAATCTTGTTATCACCTGGCCCACCGACGGACATCGCTCGACCTATACGTTTTCGTGGCTATTAGAAAATGCCTACCAAAAACAGGATCGCATAGGTCGCAAACACCATCCGATTTTGTGGCATAGCAATATTTCAACTAGACCGCCATCTATCGATTTTGGGCAGGCAAAGAACAGTGCAGAAGGTTTGCTGGAATTATTGCGCCAGTTACGCGACTATGGTTTCGTGGTGGTTCGCAATGGTCCGAAAAAAACGGGGGGCGCTGAAATCGTTGCGAATTTAATCGGGGAACTGGCCGATGCCGCTTATGGCAAATTGTTTGACCTGAGCCCCGGTAAAAATCAGGTCACCTTCGGTAATACCATGAATGCTGTGCCGCCCCATACCGATGAAGCCTATCTATACTCTCCCCCAGGAGTGAATATTTTACACTGCGTTCGCCCCGTCGATGAAGGTGGTGAATCGGTGCTGGTTGATGGTTTTTACCTCGCTAATCAAATGCGTGAACATCATCCCGCAGAATTCGAAACACTGACGACCCACTCGTATCCCTTTCATCGCATTGTTCCCGATGATGGTGTCTATCAACGCTTGCGTGCCAAGGTGATTACGCTGGACGATGATGGCGATGTTGCAGGCTTTCGCTATCACACCCGAACGCTGGCCCCACTGGATGTTGTGCCTGAAAAGGTTGCCCGTCTCCATGCTGCGACCAGTAAATTAAGTCACCTAATGTTAGAGCCGGCTAATCAGGCCTGTTTTAAGCTCGACGCTGGTGAGGCTGTGTTGTTCGACAATCATCGGGTGATGCATGCGCGTAAGGCATTTAATGATCCGAATCGTCATTTACAAATCTGCAATATTTCACGAGAAGCCTTTCATTTAAAACTCCGACTCACCGCATATAAAACTGGGCATACCGCAGAGGCGGATCAAATTCTTTCCGCGGGTGTCTCCGGTTAACCATTGGGATCAATGCAATGAAAATCAACAAAATTGAAGTATGGAACTTCGAACCAAAATTCCGTGATGGACCTTATGCAATGTCGCATGTCGTGCAGGAATGTGCGTATGGCCGAATCATCTGCGTACACACTCAAACAGGAATCTCCGGGTTAGGCGAAATAGTTCTATCACCCTCGTTATCTGAAGCAGATCGCCTCGAACGAATATCCGATGAACCAGATTTTCTATCCGTATTTATCGGACATAACATTGATTCAATTGCCGATTTTTCCAAAAAAATGCAGCAGGTCGATTCCTGGCAAGGGATCGCCTTTGGCCTGGAAACAGCTTATTTCGATATCCAACGCCAACAGAAAAACTGCTCATTTGCTGACATTCTAGGTGGCGCAATAACAGAAGACATCAATGACTACTTCTCAATTTCTGAAAGCTCACTCGACCGGGTACGTGGACGCCTCGAGTTAGCGGGCCCGGAGCGAACTGTGATTCAGCTCAAACTCGGCGTCGGCTCACTGAAAGACGACGAAGCCCAAATCAAAACAGTATTGGATGGCACGACCAGTCATCAGACTTTACTGGCAGATGCTAATGGTGGGTGGTCGCTTGATGATGCACTTGAAATGTCCGCGAAAATTCATGATCCCAGATTGGTCTGGGAAGAACCCTGTAAACTCTATGAAGACAATATTACCGTTGCCCGGGCGACTGCTACGCCCGTGATGCTGGATGGTCAATCATGCAAAACGATTTCTGCCGCCCGCAAAGCTATTGCCGATAATATTGCCGCGTCAATTTGCATCAAACCTGCTTTGATTGGTGGACTAACCCTCGCGCGCGAGGTGCGAGATTTGTGCGTCAAGACTGGAATCAGAATGCGAATCGATGGACCGTGGTGTGGCGACATAGCCAGCGCTGCAATCATCAATCTGGCACTGGGTGCACCTAAAGAATTGCTTATTGCTGGTTGCGATCTTCGCGAACCACTGACCATCGAGCCCAATCTGGAAGGGGTATATGCCCCGGCGCCTGCTCGTATCGCCACGCCGGTAATCGGGTTTGATATCGACAGGGTAAGAAACAGTTTGGGGACTCCCGAAGCCACTTATGGGTAAACACTTGTGGCGCGAAAATACAAAAAAGTACATTCACGATGAAAATCCAAAAAATCAGCCTTTACTCCATTAGCCTTGACTATGATGTTCTCAGTCGTGCTCGCACACAGGTGAAATCGCTTGCTCTGCCCGGCACAGTCGTTGCCATTCAAACCGACAGCGGGTTAACCGGTTATGGCGAAGCTGTCCCCCTGGCGCCGACTTATCTACCAATGCTGGTTGAAGGAACCCGAGGTGGCATTAGTCGTCTTGCACCGGAAATGATTGGCAAGAATCCGCTTGGCGTTAGTGCGCTCTATGACTGGATGCAATCTCGGTTACGCGGTTTTCCTGATGCGAAAATGGCCATTGATCTCGCACTGTGGGATTTACAGGGAAAGCACTGCACTCTGCCAGTCCATACTTTGTTGGGTGGACGTCAAAGCTATAAAGCCATTTTGTACAACAGCATTCCTCACGATACGCCGGAGGCGATGGTGGAGTCGGTGAAACAAAAAAGAGCTGAAGGATTTCGACGTTTCCAGGTCAAGGTCGGTGCCGACCCGGAGGCTGACATTGAACGTTTGCGAAGCGTCTACGAAGAATTGAAACCCGGTGAACGCGCCTTCGCCGATGCCAACCGTGGCTGGCTACCGGAAGATGCCTTACGTGTGGTCAATGGCATCAAGGGACTCGACATGACGATAGAGCAACCCTGCGATGGCTACGAAGCCTGTTTGCAAGTGCGTCGCCAGACCACGCACCCAATTATGCTCGACGAAATTATAGATGGCCCCGAGGATCTGTTACGCGCGATTAACGATCGCGCGCTCGACGTCGTGGTACTCAAACTGACGCACATGGGTGGTTTGACGCCATCCCTGCTGATGGCGCGTATGTGTATACTGGCGGGTATTCGCATGCGAGTCGAAGATACCGTCGGTTGCGAGCTATCGAACGCAGCCGTTGCTCACCTGGCACTGTCGCTTCCTGAGAACTTTATATACGCCTGTTACCAGGCACCGAACTATGGTGTACGCCTCGGACAGACTGGGACATGTGTTGAAAATGGTGATGTACGGGTTGGCGATGAGCCAGGGCTTGGCGTAAAGATTGACCCAGGCGCATTGGGTGAGCCTCTGGCTGAGTGGGAGCCTTAGGTACCTTTTAATTCATTTTATTCAGGTGTTTCAACAAACGATGAAAGCTCTATTTGTAGTGAAAGGCCGTTGATAAGTCTGTGACGCAAATGGCTAAATTATTGTTTTATTGATATTTTCCAGGCAACGGCCGGCGACGGTATGCGGCTTGCCAAATTCCGGTTACATCGCTTCGGTCATAGCTTGAATCAAATCGCGGGGATTAAAGTATAGTCCTGCACCGCCTTTGACATCCATAGGCAAGGTTGAACCGGCTTCTTTTCCAATTAGTTTGAGCAAACATTCCAGTTTGGCCGTGTCTCGTATTTCATTTTGCACCTTGCGGAAGATGGACCATAACATGCCTCTTTCATGAATTAACCCGGGCTTCAAATCTCGTCATACCGGCGGCTGCCGGTATCCAGCGGGTTTGGAAGTTGCTAGTTAACCTGCTTTTTGCATATCTCTGAAAGACTGAACCTGTTGGTTTCACTTGCTTTATTGCTTAAGCAAACACCCTCCGGAAAGCCTCCTCTTCAATTTTTATTTTAGTAAATGAGTCCTTTTTTCTCACAGTTTATCAAGTATTTCCGTTAATTCACTGCGATAGACATAACTATTTGCCTTGAGGATTGTCGGTACATCACGCGTTTGCCGAAGCAGGCTAACAATCACTATTTGGTTCTTGCTGACGGGGACATAGACAATGTAGTGCTCTCTGATGGCATGGATGCCCAAGCCAGTCGTACCCGTTAGCGCTTCACGCTCTGCATGTGGTCCAGACTCTTTAGCAATACGCTGGGCACCGTCATGCTAGTCTGTAAAATATTATTTCGTGAGTTCCCTCCCCCAACGCAATAGTGACCACTGTTTTGCTTGCCGAAAATCCCGTTCCGCCGTCATGGTTAAAATATACGATTTATTCTTCCCTAGGAGTCTGCCGGACTTAGGGTGTCGTAACGAGGGGGAATTCATTTTGTGTCAGATTTGTTGATCGAATAAGGCGAAGAGCCTGCCCCATGAATGTAGTGAATGCTTTGGGTATAGTTGTTCTATTCAACGAGTTGGATCGAGAAATCTGGCCAAAATGATTTTTCCGCACGACTGCATGGATGTGGGAGGTAGAGCAACGCAGGAGCTGTTGCCGAGTAGATTAATCCTAAGTCCGACAGACTCCTGGCATCGATATTAATCTTCTTCCGCAATATCCAGAATCGACTTATTAGAAAAACGGCCATGTTTAAGGTCGTTTATCCCATTGAGCACATGCATAACTGTGGACTGTGACTCCATATCCCGACGTATCAGGTCGCGTAAATACTCACTGGGTGTTGCGTACAAGCCGGTATCACCCGCGCGGGTGTTCACAAATTCACGCAGCTGATTTGTCAATGAAAGGTTCATATTGTTTGCCATAATGCAGAGTCTCCCGTTAATCAATACTATCCCTCTATGGACATCACCAATGTCGTATATTGTCAATATTCGACATTGGTCGGGCCGGGGAATGCCAAATAATGACCGTCCGCTCAACTACTTTGAAATAAACAGGCATTTGGCTTAACTTAATGACATTGGAATTGTCCCGTTTAGCACCAGGTCAACTATTGAAGTTACGGGATAAAAAGCGCCTGGATATTCTAGTCTTAGGGGTCTGGCCATTTAAGGAATGGTTCATTTACAATGTGATTTAGAAAGACCGGACCCCGTAATTTGATCGTTTGAATTGAGGTGAAAAAAACCAACAGATGAAGGGTTTATGTCAATTCAAAAGATGGGTGTCTATTTTTTCTCGTCCTTTTTTTCTCATCTACTAAAGTGGCTAACAATCATCGTCCCGGAATGCGTGTAACACATGTCCGGGACCTAACGACTTTATTGCCCTTTCCGGTTAGATCTAATGATGTCTGCACTCTATCAGCGCAAAACGCGCCTGATTTCCGGACCCATAACATCATCAAGCAAGTTTGCGTCAATAAAGCTTTGGTGCTGATACCTGGTGAGAATTTTTAGACGTCGACTCTTTGATCTTGTTTTTAGACCGGCAACGATTTTACTCAATAGTGATTCGCTGTCATGGCCTTTCGAGTGAGTGTCAGGGGTAGCATAATTTGTGTAAGTGTCTATCTGGTTCATGTGATATCTCCTGATTGTTGGTTTGAATGCCGGTGCTGATCGGCTAGTAAGTGGAATTCTGAGCCCGAAAACCAATGTAGGAAACTTAATGAATTTATAACGACTGGATAATGGTTTCTTAAGATTTGTGGTTGGACTTGCGTAAATTTGTACAATTTATCTCCGACAAGCTCTGGAAGGAATTTGCTATGATCTTTTGATTCAATGAGTTCGAGATGGAACCCCAGAGCTACCAGCTTCGCCGTAATGGCGAGGTGTTTGAAATCGAACCCAAGGTTTATGACTTGCTGCGTTACCGACATCACGGTGACAAATAAAGGCATGGTAAAAACAATCGTCACCACTTCTGCCAGTCGCATGGTGGCAACGGCCAGGTAATAAGACAGACCCCGGACAATGGCGATGTCCGGATGCGATGATAGATATGCCACATCGCGCCATAAAAATTTAATCAGCAGGATGATTACCGCCATCGAGATAAACCCTCAGATGAAGACAATCTGCAAAACTGAATACTGATCGCTAAAAAACTTGATGATGTCCTGCAGCGAAAACAGGAATAAACCGAATACCAGAATCGCGGCACCACCAACCGACCCTGCCAACGACCGGAGTGATTTTCCCATCATAATTATTGCTCCAACATCTAATATGAGACTGAGTCTAGTCTTAAGAGGGTATTTGAAAAGCGAGTTTTTTTGCATGGTTTAATCGAAAAACCCGATAACCTGTTTATTGCGAGCAGCCTGTAAAAATTGAGTACATCCGCACCTTTCTGGAAATTGCCAACTGTGGCAATTTTAACTGAACAGTAGAAACTCTTAATGTCACTCAATCAACAGCGGGGAGAAGGGGTCAATCATTGATAAAATCATCTAAACATTGGGGTTTACGGCTATTGCAAAAGCTGTTGTATAAATTTTGAAAATACTTATTACCATGTAATGAACCGCGGTAGGGGCCGTCAGGCTATATTTCATGGGAATGAATGTTACCAGATGTTTTTAACCTGTCTGGCAGAGGCAATTAAAAGGTTTAGAATAAAAGTGATAGCTTATTGTTTGATGGGAAATCAGCAAAAGTGTTTATGTTCACACCAGTAGAGAATTAGTGTTCAGGTTCACCCAGATTATGCAAAATCGGAGGGTGTAAAACAGACTGTGTAATTGCTTGAGCTACCATTCGTTAAAACACAATTTGGAAATTCTCGGGTTGAACGAAGTGACTTAGCTTTCCTGAATTGCAGCGGTTGCTATCGATGTCTGCGGTTCGTCCTCGCTCACTATAGTAATATCGTCCTGCGGCACCCAGTCTTCATATGCATTATCGGAAATCACCGATACATCTGCATCAGTTTCAAACTGCACTACACGGCGATGTGAACTGATCGCGGGAGTTATCAATACTGCAGACACGACCAGTACACCGGCAACGATTTGTAACATACCTATCGATTCGCCGAAAGCCAACATGCCGACGATAAACATGGTGGGTAATTCAACACTCCCCGCCATAGCTGATTTGGCCGGGCCGATAATCGGAGCGAGCGTCGAGTAGAGGTATTGAGGAATGAGTGCCGTGAATAACGCCAGTGCGCCAATGTACATCCACTGTTGCGGTTGGCTCGGAATTACTTGATCGAATTCATAATTAAACAGTAGTGGGAGCAATCCGAGGGCCGCTCCAGTAGAAAACCCAGTTAGCCGTTCCAGCGGCGACAGGATTTGCAGCTTGTCAGTGAGTATTGAGATCGACAAACCAAATGTGAGCGGTGCAATAAATGCCACAAGCATTGCTTGAGTGGCATCGTTTGATAGGTTGCCAGGTGTAAACGCCAACACTGCGGCAATCAAAACAAGCGCACCAGCAGCAACTGATCGAGCGCCCGGCTTATTACCGATGAGCAGCCAGGAGGCTAGCAATGTAAATAAGGGATAGGTCATGTAGATAACGCTGACGGACGATACCGGCACCACTTTCAATGCCTCGACATAGCTGACCCACCCCATACCTACACAGGCACCCGAAAACAATGCCCAAAAGGTTTCCTTGCGCTTTTCCCGACTGAATTTCAGTATCGAAAAAAACAACACAGTAGTGAAAATATAGCGATAGAAGGCTATCGCAGGAGAGGCGATACCTTGTTGTAGTAATTCCCCCGCGAACCACGGCACAGTACCAAAGCAAACAGCCGTCAAGATAAGAATGAATGTCGCCTGACCGGGTGATAGACGGTTTATCAAACTTGTCCAGAGCTGTTTCATATCAAGATTGAAACCGCGACCGTTTTAACCTTGTGGACATAAGATACTCCAGTAATGATATCGTCATTGGCATGAAGAATATAAGCTTGAGTTGTTAGTTGATCAAATGACTTTTTTCGATTGGCACGGGGGGGTTTTTCGATCGATGAAAAAACCAGGGTCACTCAAGTCCTGATTTATGACTATTCAAAATACCGCTAACTGAAGAGCAAGATAATCCACACAAGAGCTGAGAATCAGGTCGTTGCAGATCACATCGGAATGTTTCCACAAACCGACAAAAAGTTGTGTAGGACCAGATAAAAGGTGCATATTATATTTCTTATACTTAAGGCAAAAGGCATGACCTGATCCTTGGCTTTTGGACTCTCGGATATTGTGTTACCCGGTTAAGCTAGCGACAATAAATGTCGCCAATAGATCATTGGATCTGACCTCAAACCGCTATCTTCCCAGAAAATATGAGATTCAAATTTTGTTGCCTCTGATTATGAAATCTAAATTCTGGGATTCAAAAATTGAAACCATGTCAGCTGAAGCTTTACACCGACTTGAAACTCCTTTTCTCATTAGACAACTGTCACGCACATATAATCAGAGTCCCTACTACCGCCAAAAATTCGATCGCGTTAAACTCAAACCAGAATCGATCAATAGTTTCGAAGGGCTAGCAGAAAAAACAGACCTGGTATAAAGAGCAGGCTACTGGTGAGTTATTTGGTAGTCACCAATGCGTCCCTTTTTCTGACATAGTCAGGATTGCCGGCAGCGGCGGATCAAGCGGTACACCAACCCGTCTTGACTGGACTCCGAACGACATCGAAAGCTACAGCGAAATGGGCGCACGTGCACTCTGGGCAATGGGTTGTCGACCAATGGACATGGTGATCAACTGCTTCAACTATAGTATTTATGCGGGTGGCATCATGGACCATGGCTCGTTTGAGTACCTGGGTGCCGGCATATTACCTTATAGTGTCGGGCAGTCTGAACGCTTGTTAAACCTGCTAACCGAGCTACCCAAAAGGGACATTGGTTATGGCCTATATTCGACACCTTCCTATGCCATCCGTCTGGCAAAGCTAGCAAAAGATCAAAACCTCGACCTTTGACAATTAGGAGTAAAAAGGGGTTTTTTCGGGAGAGCCGGGGTTACAGGTAACTGACTACCGAGCCTATGAAGGCACCAACCCACCTGATATTCAAACCCTAAACGGGCACTAACAATGGCAATTTCTACCAAACAAATCGAGTCAGTTCTGTGGATTGTTATAGAGCGCGAGGCCGTACTCAATGCGCTAGATATCCCTCACCTAGAAGCATTGGTCAATCTATTTAATGGGCCAGCCGCCGAAGAAGATATTCGTTGAGTCGTCATTATTGGAAAAGGCATGGCCTTCAGTGTCAGCACAGATATTAAAGAAATGGATATCATGACCGATGCCGAATTTACCCTGGCTGTCGAGCTATATCAGGAATTATGTCGAGTAATGCTAACACTTGAAAAACGGTCAATGCAGCCATTAATTTCTTTGCATTGGGTGATGGCCTGGAGATTGCTTTAATGGCAGACGTTCGTATTGCCAGTCAATCAGCCCGACTCGGACTCGCCGATGCTGAACTCGGGTTTAGCCCAACTGGAGGGTTGACCTATTTACTCAACCAT
>JBLIOG010000017.1:0-31818 GCA_047639625.1 Gammaproteobacteria bacterium | reverse complement strand
CGCTAATGTCCGAAACCGACCTTTCCAGTGTCTTGATACGACCCGATGACACTATTTTGGCGGAAGAGATCATTGCCTCAGTAAAATCGAACCTGCAAAAGTCTCTGTCTCGCAGTGATTTCGACGAAATGATGGAGTGGCTACTTTCTGATCCGGGTAGATAAATTACCGAATTGGAAAATGAAGGTTCATCTGCTGAATATTATCAAGAGCTTATGGATAATCTAACAACCTATTTATCGGATACTGAACGTGCAGAACGCGGCTTGCGATTTGATGAATTACCAGCGGCGACTGAAATGGCAATGAATATTCAGGAGTATTCAAGCATTGCTGTTTTTTCGGCCGTGCCACAAATGATGAGCTCTGATTCTACCTCAATCAGCCTTGAACAATTCCAGGATCAAGTAATCACTATTCGGCCCCAAATAAGAGATTCTGTCCGGCCAGTCATTCTCGGACCTTTCGTTCAGATTTACCGAGAACTGGAGGAAGCTTAACTAGATGCATACGAGACTTTTCTAAACACAAAAATTGCTATTCGCTTTAACAATAATCTTATGAGCAGTTTGCAATCGGCGTTAAAACATTCAATTGCTAAGTGGGGACGTGCACTCGGACTCATTCTGACCGTAAAAAACCACAAAGTGAATCTCAAGAATCACTAGCCGCTCGATAATATGTCATAACAGGGCTGATAATCTCCGCCGGGCAGTTTCATTCTTTTCTGGTCGACAAAGGAGCGTAATAATGCATCCAGCGAAGACATAATGTCTTGATCACCTCGAATTTTGAATGGCCCCTGTCGTTCTATTTCAATGATCCCGTCTTCTTTGACATTTCCGGCGACAATAGCTGAGAATACCCGCCTTAATTGTGCAGCCAACTCGTGAGTTGGAAGGTCTCGGCTTATGTTTAAACTGGCAACGTTGTCATGGGTCGGTTTAAATGGTTTCTGGAATTCATGCTCTATTTTAAGAATCCAGTTAAAGTAGAAAGCGTCTGCGTGTAGTTTTCGAAAGTTTTTAACTGACTCAAGGCCCGCTGACATTTCTGTTGCAACTTTAGCCGGGTCTGCAATGATGATCTGATATCTTTCTCGGGCTGGCTGGCCTAAAGTTAAACGGATGAATTCATCGATTTGTTCAAAATAAGCTTTTGAACTTTCCGGTCCGGTCAGTATTAAAGGAAAGGGCAATTCGATGTTTTCAGGATTGAGTAAAACCCCAAGAATAAACAAAATTTCCTCAGCTGTACCGACACCGCCCGGGAACACAACAATTCCATGGCCAACCCGAACGAAACTCTCGAGGCGTTTTTCAATATCGGGCAGAATGACAAGTTCATTGACAATCGGATTGGGCGATTCTGCTGCGATAATACCCGGTTCGGTCAAACCGACGTAGCGACCCCCATATTTCCGTTGTTTGCTGTGTCCAATCGTGGCACCTTTCATAGGACCTTTCATTGCACCGGGACCACAACCTGTGCAGATATCATGGCCACGTAATCCGAGCTGATAGCCGACTTCTTTAGTGTAGTCGTATTCTACTCTTCCTATCGAATGGCCTCCCCAGCATACCACGAGGTTTGGTTCACGTTTAGATTTAAGAACTCGCGCATTTCGTAAAATATGAAATACTGCATTGGTAATGCCCTGAGGACTCTGGAGATTAAAAGCCTGGTTCGATTCGATTTCATTTTTAACGAACACAATGTCACGTAAAACAGAGAATAATTGCTCTTGAATACCGCTGATTACTTTTCCATCGACAAATGCACTTGCAGGCGCATTTTCGAATTCAAGCTTAATGCCGCGTTCCTGCGTAACAACCCTGATGTTGAAATCATAATATTCCTCAAGTAGCCGTCTTGGATCATCGTCGATATTGCCAACATCGAGTACCGCCAGTGAGCAGCGTCGATAAATATCATAGCTACTATCGTGCTGACTATCCTGTTTGAGTTGATCGACTTCGATCTGAGATAGAATTTCCATCTGGCCGTGCGGAGAAATCCGCGTTATTGCTGTATTTTTTGTCATCGATGCCTTAACTATAGGGTTTGAAAATTGATTCTTTATGCTATAAAAGTATAGTGGTTGCGTAGATTGATATCATCACAAAATTATGACAGTCAATTATGGGGGAATGACAACATGAGTGAAGAATTATTCGAGGTAGCTTTTTCCGGGGAAATTTTGGATGGCGCTGATATTGATTCTGTAAAACAGAAAATCGGCCAGATGTTTAAAGCCGATGGTAGTAAACTCGAACAATTATTTTCTGGCAAACGTATTCCTGTTAAACGACAGGTCGATTTTGCCACCGCTGATAAATATCGGGTCGCTTTTGAACGAGCAGGTGCTCACTGTGAGATTCGGTCGCTGTCAGACCTGGAACTTCTTGCACGATCTGAACCTGCAGCCGTTGTCCCCGAGGAATCGGTTCAACCCGAAGCGGTGGCTCAATCATCTGCAACGGACGGTGGCGTTTATACGACGGGTGATTATGGCGAGGTCGCTCCGCCGCCTGCTGTTGATCCGCTCGGAATTAGTAGTGACGATATAGAAGATTTAACCGCTTCGATTGCGCCGGTAGGAAGTGAGCTACAAAGCGCCTATGTAGAACCCGAAGCCCCCGTCTTTGACATCTCTGGATTTGATGTAGCACCCGTGGGCAGTGTTTTGAACACGGCTGAAAAAGAACCTGAACCACCACCGCCCGATACCAGTGGCATCACAATGGCTGACTGATGAGCAAGGCTAGATCTTAATTAATGGTTTAGATGGGCCAGACTGATCCTGGCTATCGACGTTTTGCTTTTGCGATCATTTGTAGGATTTGAGTAAAGACGTGATTGGCCAGGGATTCTGTCAGGTCAATTGCCATACAGTGATTATAATAGGGCGTCAGGCTTAATCCGACACCAATTCCATAAATCTCGGTGTCGTGTAGCGCATCATATCGAGAGACTACCTGCTTTAAATGATTATCGAGGTAAAACTCGTCATTCGCAAAGCTGGTTGCTGTATCCATAGGACTGCCATCAGATATAACCAGTAGAATTTTACGAGCCTCGCCGTGTTTTTGCATGCGTTGAACGGCCCATTCGACGGCTTCCCCATCAAGGCCTTCTCGAAATTGCGTTGATTTAAACAGGGCAGCGATCTTTCGACGGGATTTTCTCCAACTGGTATCGGCATTTTTAAATATTAAATGGCACTGTTCGTTTAATCGACCTGGCTGAGCGGGTTTACGGTTAGCGACCCAATCCTGATGAACCTGGCCACCATTCCAGCCCCCGGTGGTAAAACCAAGAATCTCCGAAGCAATTTCGGCCTGATCCAGGGCCCGTGTAAACACGTCAACCAGCATTGCAACATAATCGATGCTGGCTTTCATAGAACCCGAGCAATCGACCAAAATTGATACCAGACAATCATTTTTATACTGGTACTGATCCTTCCGAAATAGCCGGCGTTCCCGAGGTGTCGCTACGAGCTGAGACAGGCGGCGACCGTCAATCAACCCTTCCTCTTCGCCAAATAGCCAGCCATCACGTCTTGGTGTTGCCAGCAGAGTCGATATCTGACGCGCGAGTCGTGGAATGTTTATACCTTGTTTTTGCACCAGTCTATCGAGTTTTTGGCGAAACTCATCGAGTTCCTTGGCCCGAATTTTACTGGCTGCAACATACTCGCTGTCATACTTTCGGCTATAGACACGATAGGTTTGATCACTGTCGTCGAGGGTTTTACTGATTCCGGTCACAATTTCGGCAATATTGGAATCTTCATTTTCATCGGTGAAATCGAGAGCCAGGGTAATTTGACTCAACGCTTTCAAGTTTTCAGACTCACGAGTTGGATCATCATCAGTATTGAGGTCAGACAGGGAGTTACGAACAATTTGGGCGATTATCAATGCCTGCTTGGCGTAGGCGCGTTGATCCTGTCTAAATCGGCGCAAGGCGACCATTTCATTGCCGACCACAGGGGCGATGGTGCCACGAGTCACTTCGATTAAATCATCGGTTTCCTCGAGTGTCGGTAGGCCCGTCAAACGCGACCAGGCGACCTGTGCGATGGTGTAAATGAGTAATCCTAATTGTGATTCCGCGTGTCCCTGGTGATAAAAGCTCAAGCACCAACCACTAAAACGACGGTATAGATTATTTTTCACTCCAGGGAATTCGTCGCTCGCCAGAGTTTCTACTCGGAGTTGCTCGAGTAAATCAAAAATTAACCGACTGACAGGTTCTTCCGGTGACAGCTCCCGATGCAGCTCAGGGTTACTATGTCGTAGTCTGAGGGCTACGCCATCGGCAGCACCGCGTTGGGAAGTGAAATCATCGACGAGCGCGTCAGTTTCGTTATGTGGCGCACCCGTGACGACGCGTTTACCCGATAAAAAGAGTGATCTACCGCGATGATGCAAGTCACTAATTCCGGTTAACGCCCGTATCGTAGCACCACAGAGTTCTTCGGATTGTTGACGCTTTTTTTGATTGGCTTGACGAACCATAATTTGACTAATCAGGCCTCGTTGTCACTAATGTGAAGAAACGAGCTGTCGAGTTCCTGATCAAAACAACGTTGAAAGTACTCGGCAATCACCGGGTGCTCATCTTCTTCACATTTGTTCAGGAAGGATAATTTAAATGCCAGCACATGATCATCAAAGATAAGGCTATTTTCAGCCCAGGTAATAACCGTGCGCGGAGACATTAAAGTCGAAAGGTCACCGACGACGAACCCTTCTCGTGTCATTGTTGCCAGGGCGACCATCGATTTCAATAGCTTTTGTTGCTTATCCGAAGCAAATTCGGGCACTCTCGAAGTTACAATCTGCATTTCTTCTTCGCGGCTCAAATAGTTGAGGGTTGCCACAATGTTCCATCGATCGAGTTGTCCGTGGTTTAACAATTGTGTGCCGTGATATAGACCATTTGTGTTTCCAAGGCCAACGGTATTGGCAGTCGCGAATAATCGGAAACTGGGATGGGGCGTTAACACACGGTTTTGGTCGAGCAATGCAAATTTGCCATCGCGTTCCAATAATCGCTGAATAACAAACATAACATCGGCGCGACCTGCGTCGTATTCGTCGAAAATGAGGGCAATGGGGCGCTGTAAAGACCATGGCACGATGCCTTCCTGGAACTCTGTCACCTGCCGGTCATCGCGAATGACGATAGTGTCTTTGCCAACGAGGTCCAGGCGACTGATATGCCCATCGAGATTAACGCGTAAACAGGGCCAGTTGAGCCGGGCGGCAATTTGTTCTATATGGGTTGATTTCCCGGTTCCATGAAGCCCCTGGAGCATTACCCGGCGATTGTGTGTAAAACCAGCGAGAATGGCCAGAGTTACCTCGCGATTAAAGTGGTAACTCGCGTCAATTTCAGGAACGTGGTCGGCTGCTTCGGAAAATCCTTTGACTTTTAGGTTACTGTCGATTCCAAATACGCTACGGACTGAAAGCAGTTTATCCGGTTCTGCGGGCATCTCGATGGGGTGCATGGTTTAATTCCGAGTTAAGCAATTATAAAAAGGCGGGCAGTATACCGGAATCAATACGCAGACAATAATACCAGCGAGCTTGTTTCTACTGTCCAATTATTCGACAATCCAGGAGTCTGTCGGACTTAGGATAAATCTATTGCGGCAAAGCCATTGTGGCCAGATTTTTCGATCCAATTCGTTGCATAGAACAACTATTCGCCTCATTCGATCAAATAAATCTAACTCAAAATGACTTTTCCTCACTACGACACCCTAAGTCCGAAAGACTCCCGAGAACTCAAAACAAGGCATTTTAATGAAATCTTCCAGTGGCCCATTAGCCGGTTATCGCGTCATAGAGTTGGGTCAATTACTAGCCGGTCCATTTGCCGGGTGTATGTTGGGATATTTTGGAGCCGAAGTGATCAAAATTGAGTCACCACAAGGTGGAGATCCTATTCGGCGCTGGCGAGAACTTCGGGACGGTACCTCATTATGGTGGCGGTCGCTGGCTCGTAATAAAAAATCTGTCACCATCGATTTGAAAACTCAAGAAGGCGTTGCTCTGGTTAAACGGCTCATTAGTGAAGCCGACGTCGTGATCGAAAACTTTCGTCCCGGTGTTGTCGAAAAGTGGGGTTTAGGGCCGGATGAATTTAAAGTGAGTAACCCAGGGCTGGTTTATGCACGGATATCGGGATATGGCCAGACTGGCCCTTACGCTGAGAAGCCTGGGTTTGCGTCAGTATGTGAAGGCATTAGCGGATTTCGATATGTAAATGGCCATCCCGGAGAAGCGCCGGTTCGGCCTAATTTGAGCATTGGCGACACCATTTCGGGCATACATGCTGCGCTTGGTATAACGATGGCTTTGCTCGAAAAGAATAAAAGTGGTCAGGGGCAGGTGGTGGACGTAGCGTTGTATGAGTCTATGTTTAACTTAATGGAAGCCGTCATCCCCGAATATGACGGCGCAAGGGTCATTCGCGAGCCGTCCGGTAGTACCGTAACTGGAATAGTGCCAACCAATACTTATCGGTGTAGCGACGATAAGTATGTTGTGATTGGGGGTAATGGTGATTCTATTTTTCAACGTTTGATGATCGCGGCCGAACGAAGTGATCTCTCTGAAGATACTCGGTTGGTTTATAATCCGGGACGGGTTGAACATGAAGCTGAAATTGACGCAGTATTATCTGGCTGGTGTGCAAGCTATTCGTCCGACGCGATATTGAAAAAACTTGACGAAGCGAGGGTGCCTGCGGGTCCAATTTATAACGTTGCAGATATGATGGCTGACGAACATTTTAATCATCGACAGTTGTTTGAATCCGTTGAAATTAATGGCGAAACATTAAAAATTCCGGCCATTCTTCCCAAACTCGAAAAGACGCCAGGTAAGACCAAATGGCCGGGACCAGAACTCGGTAGTCACAACCAGGAAATATTATCCGGTCTTCTCGGATTAAGCGACTATGACATTGATCAGCTCCATCACGATGGCGTTATAAATTTAGCTAAAAAACCTGAATAATCGTGTTTTCAGAGGGTTTTTGTTGTTTTAAGCGACTTTTAGGCGTAAAAATTAACGTATAAGCGCTCGGATAAAACATAGATCAGTCCTGTCATTGGTTTTAGGTTGGCGAGCAGCATATAATTGATCAGGTTAACCAGGAGAAAAAAGATGCAAAATTCAGGTCTGTTTATCTCGCTCATTTTGAGCATAGTGTTAATGTATGGAGAAAGCTCATTAGCTGCTTCAGGTAACTATTCGAGTGACGTTGATCTCACTGTGGCCATGCAATACATTGATGAAGGCGACTTTGGCTCAGCGATTAACGAGTTACACGATGAACTAGATTCCGATCCTGATAATCCTGATATTCTGAGTTTGCTCGGGTTTAGTTATCGAAATATCGGTAGCTATGTCGATGCCATGGAATTTTACGAATGGGCATTGAAATCGGAACCTGAGCACAAAGGTGCGAATGAATATTTAGGCGAACTATATCTCCAAATCAATCAACTCGACAATGCCAGGAAGCAACTCGCGATCCTCAATGATTTGTGTTTTCTAAACTGTGATGAATACAATAAGCTGAAATCAGCCATTGAAGAATACCTGCAGTAAGCGGGTATCTATTTCTCCTACCAATACCATAAACTACCTGAGCGCGGATCTATTTGAGTCATATCGACAATATATATTATCGTAATCTGGTGCTTGACCGAAAAAGCGAGTTGCGCAAAGATCCTGACTGGATTAACACGCAGTGGAATCACAATGATTGTGAGATCCTGCTTGTTCAAAACGGGCTCAATTTAATGCACTGGCAGGATCGCGATGCCAGTGAGCCAGTCGCGATACGGTATCCAGGGCCCACGGTTAAAAATCTGGTTGACCAGCAAGCCGCTATCTTCCTTGGCCTCGAGAACGACAAACCTGTCTTCGCAGCTGAAATACAGGCTGATCATGCTAGTGTCGAAGCGACTATTCACCAACACCATCAATTTATTGATTTACGCGAGGCCGGCTGGTTATTACCGGCCAATGATGCAGCTATGCTTGCACTCGGACGCGGCATTATATTCTGGAATGATCAAAACCGCTTTTGTGGACGTTGTGGCGAAGTACTCGTTCAAAGGTATGGTGGCCACATGCGTGAATGTATCAATGATGGTTGTTCGAAATTACATTTTCCGCGAACAGATCCCGCCGTCATTATGCTAATTGAAGATCGTAGCGACCCTACTAACCCCCGATGCTTACTGGCGCGTAATTCGAGATTTCCAAATCGAATGATGTCGACACTCGCAGGCTTTGTTGATCCGCTCGAAAGTCTGGAAGAAACTGTCATTCGCGAAGCCTTTGAAGAAACCGGAGTCATAGTAGACGAGGTTACTTATCAGACATCACAGCCCTGGCCATTTCCTTCATCAATCATGCTGGGGTTTAGAGCCAGCGCGGTCAGTACTGAGATTCATGTTGATGGCGATGAAATAGAAGAAGCGCATTGGTTTACAATTGACGAACTTACCGATTTTGGCGAATGGGGCGATGACAGCGATCAATTTTGCCTGCCTCGGAAAGATTCAATCGCCCGATATTTAGTGGAAAGCTGGAAACAGGAGTGCTTAAACGCCTGACAGACTTTTCATTTAATCAACCAGGTACTGGTAACCCGTCAAAAAAGTCAACAACGCCAGTTTCCAAAGAATACTCTGCTCCAACCACCAGCAATCCATCCTGGTCTATCAATTCCTCAAGGAATTGTGAACCATGCCGCAGGAAGTTCGCGGAAGCCAGGATATTGGCTCTCACAGCATGTTCATAGAGTTGATCGATGTCTTTACCAAGGTATGCGCGATATAATGGTTCTACTGCAGGTTTGATTCGATTAACAATCGCACCAAGATGTGTTGATCTATTTTCAGTGGGTGTTGCAAGTTGATCCAGGGTTGCCTTAACGGCACCGCAGGATGAGTGGCCGAGTACGATCACCAAACGTGTACCAAAAAGTTCGGCGGCAAATTCGATGCTGCCAATTTGTGAAGGCGCTACGATATTGCCTGCGACACGTATCACAAATAAATCCCCCAGCCCCTGATCAAAAACAATTTCTGCGGGTACTCTTGAATCGGAGCAACCCAGGATAATAGCAAATGGCTCCTGTCCTGATTTAAGCCGGTCAAGGTCTGGTCGGTTATCGAGCTCTTTGGGTCGCGGCTCGCCGTCGGCAAAACGACGGTTGCCTGCCATCAATTGATCTAATGCCTGGGTTGCTGAAATCATATCGTGTTAATTATAAAGGGTCATAATGGTTGAATTGAGATCTGTTCATCAAGCATGCTCGGTTTAACTTCCTGGCTTCGATCATGTGCAAAGAAAGTATATAAAACCGGTAGAACGAATAATGTAAATAACGTTCCAACCGCGAATCCAGACACTATGGTTATGCCAATCGACTGCCGACTAGCAGCACCAGCCCCAGATGCAACGACGAGCGGCATAATGCCTATTATGGTGGAAAATGAGGTCATTAAAATAGGCCGTAGCCTTAATGATGCTGCCCTGACTACAGCTTTACCGGGCGAAACATTATCACGGGCCTGAATTTCATTGGCAAACTCAACTATGAGTATGCCGTGTTTAGAGACCAGTCCAATTAAAGTTATCAGGCCGACCTGACTATATATATTCATCGTGATGATCCAGAGAAACATCGGAATGATTGCCCCGAACATCGCCAAAGGCACCGTTGTTAATATGATCAGGGGATCCCGAAAACTTTCATACTGTGCTGCCAGCACGAGGAACACTACCACGATGGCAAATGTAAAACTGAAGACTAGAACAGACCCTTCCTGGACGAGCTGACGAGACTGACCCTGATAATCAATGCTATAGCCTGCCGGGGCGACTTCTTTGGTGATGTCGCGGAGTGTCTGTAGTGCCTGGCCGAGAGCTACACCGGGAGCCGCTTCGATTTTTGCAGAGTTCTGCTGTTGAAACTGAACCAGCGATGGTGGAATTGACCGATATTTTACATCTACCAATGAAGCCAGGTTTATCTGTTCACCCGTATTAGAATAAACGTAATAATCAGCAATGATATCAGCATTGGCGCGCTTTTCACGCCGCGCCTGCGGGATAATTTTGTAGCTTCGTCCTGCCAGATTAAATCGACTGACGTATCCCTCGGCTAGTATTACACCCAAAGTTTGTCCAATGTCGCGCATCGAAACTCCCATTGATTCGGCCCTTGCACGATTAATGATAACTTGTATTTCAGGCGTACTAAAATTTAAATCTGATTTAATAAAATGAAATTGACCTGTTTCACGTGCCTTGTTTAATATCTGCTGCACAACGCCATAGAGCTGCTCGTATCCATTTTGTGTTTTTACTATGAATTCGACGGGTAAACCGCCACCGCCGCCGGGGAGTGGGGCCGGATTAAAAGCAAAACTTTGCAAACCTGGAAGTTGATCTAGCGATTTCTGAATATCAGGAATCATTTCTTTAGAGTTTAAGTTTCTATCTTCCCATGGCTTCAACAGCATACCTGCAAAAGAAGTTGTTGGACCCGCAAAACCGTTTGCCATGAATGATGATTCATATTCATCTTCGAATTTTTTAAAGACGTCAATAAAGGGTTCGGTATATTTGTTGAGATAGTCCAGGCTGGTATGGTCGGGACTGGTAGAAAATGCAAAAATGACTCCTTGATCTTCCTCGGGTGCCAATTCATTTTGAATGATGTTCAGAGCAAACATCGCTCCCAGCATTGCAATTATGCCAACGACGAATATAACGGTAACCGATCGAGTATGGAGCGATGATGTGAGTGCTCGTTCATAACGGTTTTGCATTCGTGCAAAAAAACCATTAACAAACCGCGCATAACTATTATTTCCAACGGTTGGCTTCAGAATACGTGAACACATCATTGGTGATAATGTAAGTGCGATGATCGTCGATATAATAATCGTTCCGACCAAGGTAAATGCGAATTCCTTAAATAATACGCCGGTTAACCCACCGAGTAATCCTATAGGGGCATAAACTACGCAAAGGACAATGGTGGTAGCAATAACCGGACGTGCGATTTCTCGCGTGCCGATTATGGCCGCTTCGAAGGGTTTTTTGCCCTCACTGATATGCCGATAAATATTTTCAACCACCAAAATCGCGTCATCGACCAGTAATCCAATGGCCATGACCATGGCTAACAATGTTAGTAGGTTGATCGAATACCCGAGCATCTGAATATAGAAAACGACACCAATGATCGATAGTGGAATCGTAACCAGTGGTACTAGCGTTGAACGAAATGATCCAAGAAAAAGGAATATGACAGCAATAACAATGACCGAAGCCTGTACCAAAGTAACGATTACTTCTTCAATTGATGCCTTTATAAACTTGGTTGAATCATAGGCAACAGCTACTTTTAAACCAGGAGGAAAAGCTGATTCCATTGACTCCAGTTTTTTAGTGACGGCTTCGATGGTTGTTAGTGGATTACCGTCGGCGGTTCCTTGTATTCCAATGTAAATGGAGGGAACACCATTAAACATAACCAGACTGTCGTAATTTTCAGCACCCATTTCAACATCGGCAACATCTTCAAGTCGGACAATCTGAGAACCGTTCTTGCGCACTACAAAGCGCTTGAATACATCGGGATCACTTGAATCAGTTATCGCGTTCACGCTGGTTTGGACAAGATCGCCGCGCGTTAAACCAGCAGCAGATTGAAAGTTATCTTTGCCGATTGCATTGACGATATCAGCAGCCGAAACTTTTAAAGCAGCCATCTTTAGAGGGTCCATCCAGATACGCATTGAATAAGTTTTACCACCGAGTATTTCAGCTTGTGATACGCCCTTTACGGTTGCAAGTGCTGGCTGCACCGTTCGAAGTAAATAGTCAGTAACTTCTACGTCTTTTAAGGTATTACTGTAAAAGCCGTAGTAAGCCATGGCAAAGCTATTACCAGCAGATTTCGTTATTACCGGGTCGAGTGCTTCCGCGGGTATCTCGCCGCGTATTGAAGACACCAGAATGCTCACTTCAGTTAAAGCAATGTCTGCATCGACCCCCAGCTTCATATGAACTTCGACAATCGACACACTATTTGAACTGCTTGAACGGACGTAATCTATGCCTTCAGTTGCTGACACAACTTGCTGTATCGGATTGCTGATAAAACCTTGAATAAGCTCTGAACTGGCGCCCGGAAATGCTGTTGTGACGGTTATAACGGACGTATCAAGTTCGGGATATTGTCGTAACTGAGTCGCAAAAAAGGCCTGTATGCCAAGCAAAACAATTAATGTACTGATGACCAGCGACAATACCGGGCGTTTAATAAAATAATCCGTAAACATCATGAATTTTCATTGTCCTTTAATTCATCATTTTTTAGATCATCTTCTGAACCTTCAGTGACGACATTTTTGAACGTGGAGTCTTTTGATTTCGAACTTTCATTAAAGATCGCGACTTTCAGTCCCGGATACAATTTCAACTGTCCCGAAGTAACAACCTGATCACCTGTTTCTAATCCACTGACGACACCAGCGAGGCCATCCTGGCGATAAATAACTTCAATTTGGCGGGCAGCTAACTGGTAATCGGGTAAATCAGCGTTTCCAGAGTTCTTGAGAATATAGGCCGCTTCACCATAAATATTATAAAAAATGGCCGTTTCGGGAACCGTCACGACTTCGACCTTCTCAGTGGAAGTGATGTGCATGTCGGCAAACATACCGGGCGCTAAACGGTGGTTTTTATTTTTGACAGAAGCCCGTACTGAAATATTTCGAGTATCTTTATCAAGTGCGGGATTCCAGGTTTCAACCCGCGCTTTAAAAACTTGATTTGGAAAATTACTCACCTCAAACTGAACTGTTTGACCGACTTTTAACTCGCGGAAATACCGTTCAGGCAGGGTGAAATCGAGGTATAGGTGGTTGATTGATTGCAGAGTGATAATCGCCGTGCCCGGTGCAATGTATTCGCCGATATCGGCCTGACGAATCCCCAGTTTCCCAGAGAAAGGTGCTACTACCTGCTTTTTCGCCAGTGCTGTTTCAGCAACCACAAACTGAGCCTTTGCGATATTAACTTTTGATTCCTGGTTTTCGAGATCGTTGTCGGTAACAAACGATTTTTCCTTGAGCTTTACGAGTCGCTGGTATTGACTGTTGTCCGCATCGTAGTTGGCTTGCGCTGAGGCCAATGCTGCGAGTTCGACGCTATCTTCAATCTCAAGCAATAGTTGGCCTTTTTTAACGTCACTCCCAGAATTGAAATGAAACTTCTGGATTAACCCAGGTACTTCAGCCGTAATGTCTATAGATTGGTATGCGACCAGCGTACCTATAGCCTTAATTCTGCGTTGCCAGGTTTGACTTCTAGTCTCCTCTACAGTGACTGTTATGGCCGGGGGGGGCTGTGAAAACTGGGCGCCCATCGCTTCGAATTGTCCCATTTTTTCATAGGCCAGCCATCCGACAATGCCTGCTAAAATCACCAATACGAAAATTATTCTAAGTACAAAGCCAAGAGGACCTGGCTTCAAGTCTTTGTTTTCTTCGGGTATCACGATAAAACTCTCTTAAACAATAATATTGAGCTGTTAGGCTTTCTGGTAGGTAAAAACCCAATGACGCAATGAGGCTTCTTTTTCTGAAAAGGGGTAGGTTTTGAATAAACGGGATTGATCGACTTTTTGCCATTGGCCGGTTTTTTCGAGGTCGTCCATTTTGTCGCCAAATTCGAATTCCCGGTAAGCGATTTCAGACAGTGAAAAAACCATGACGGCTTTTGGTTTCATAACCCTTAACAAACCATCCAGTGATTCTGGAGGAGCGTGGCCATGGGTTAATACGCCGGCCGCAACAATTGCATCATAACTCTCGTCTGCAATATCGATAGTTGAAGCCAGAAACAATGGGTAAAGATCTCGATAAACTTCTTTTTTTCGCGCAATCTCCAGCATACCAAACGATGGATCGAGCCCATCGATGAATTTATAACCCGTTTGATACAAAACCTGGGCCATATTCCCAGTACCACAACCGGCGTCGAGAATAATGGCTTCGTTAGACGGTACGTGGCGGGCGAACAGGGAAGCGCAGATCGAGATATAGGGGTTACCGCTGGCCCAGATTTGCTGGTCGTAATCATGCGCCCATTCATCATATAATTTATCGAGTAGATTGCGATCACCACCCGCGTCGTAGACGCGATCTAGCCAGTTCTCGAGTGCTTCCATTAATATTCCTCTTGCATGTTTCCCAATCTGGAAATATAACAGAAAGCTAATTGCCATTGTGTTGGAATTCGAGGAAAAAGTTGTGATGTTACAAAAAGTTGCTCTAGTGAGTGGTGGTAATCGTGGGCTTGGTCTACAAACCTGTAAGTCTTTGGCAGAGAAAGGCTACCGGGTATTGATGGGTTGTCGTGATCCTGGCTCGGCGAAATCGATAATCGACCGTGAGAATTTAAAATCTATTGATCCGGTACTACTCGATGTTTGTTCAGGCGCAGATATTGATTCGGTGACGCAGTTGATCAAAACTCAGTATGGTCGACTGGATGTCTTAATCAATAATGCAGGAATTTTGATTGATGCCAAGCTTGGTCAACCTGCATCGATACGTGATGCTTCAACTGAGACATTGATGAACACTTTACGAGTAAATACGGTCGCACCAGTGCAACTGATAAATGCTCTGTTACCGATTATGGAATCAGGGGAGCCCGCACGGATTGTGAATGTGTCATCAGGAATGGGCCAGCTGAGCGGTATGGAAGGTCAATATGCTGGTTATCGAATATCCAAAACGGCTTTAAATTCCGTCACGGCTATTTATGCCGCTGAGTTAGATGCAAATCAGATTCTCATTAATGCCGCAAGCCCCGGTTGGGTGCGGACGGATATGGGGGGTAATAATGCCGATCTCTCAGTGCAAGAGGGTGTTGATACGATCGTTTGGCTAGCGACGTCGGACGAAGTTAAGACTTCGGGTGGTTTCTATCGTAGTCGTGCTTTACTTGACTGGTAGGAATATCCCTCAATGAAACTTGAAGTTTTTGATCAGGAAAGGCTCGATGGCAAGCATGGAAAAGCGATGCAGTTTGCCATGGAAACTATTGTAACTGCCGCGCGTATCGATAGGGCAGAAAGTTTAATCGATATTAGCTTTGCCCACATAGATGCCTGTTTTTACAATGGCCGAGCGCATCTCGATTTTGTTCTCTATATGCTCGAACATGGTGCAACTTTGGCTGTACCATCCTGGACCAACAATGGTCTGGTTTCATTGAATGATTTGAAGGTCCGCGACCCTATGGCCAGCCGTGAAATGAATGAGGCCAAGCAGTTGATGGAAGCCTATGTTCGCCTCGGCTGTCGGCCTGTCTGGACCTGCGCACCCTATCAATTACCGAATCGCCCGGCTTTGGGTGACCAGATCGTTGGGTCTGAATCAAATGCGGTCAGTTTTTATAATTCGGTCATCGGAGCCCGTACAAACAAATACGGGGATTATCTTGATGTATGCGCGGCGATAACCGGGCGAGTTCCCTATAGCAAGCTCCATATTACTCGAAATCGTGCTGCTGAAATAATCATTGATGTATCGGAATTTTCTTCCTCAATTTTAGAGAATGATCTGTTTTATCATTTACTCGGACATATAACGGGCCTAAAGAACGAGGGTAAAGTGCCTGCTATTGTTGGATTGCCCAATTGCTGTGACGAAGATAATTTAAAAGCTGTCAGTGCCGCAGGTAGTTCCTCTGGCAGTACACCGCTATTCCACGCAGTCGGTTTAACGCCTGAAGCCGAGACTCTAGATCATGCGCTACAGGGAAATTCTAACGTGAAGACGATTAAAATTAGTGTTGCTGATCTTCAGAAGGCGCGACAGGAACTCGGCTCTTCTACGATTGAAGGGTTAAAAGGAATAGCACTAGGAACCCCCCATTTTTCGTTGACTGAGTTTGAGCGACTCGTCGAATTATTAGGTGATCGACAGATTGATCCCGCGTTGATTTTTTATTTAACAACCAGTCGGCATGTCTACGGGTTGGCGCAGGAACAGGGATGGACTGAAATTTTGCAGGCGTCAGGCGTAAAAATAATAACCGACACCTGTACTTATTTTTCTCCGGCTATAAAAGGACTCGAAGGCCTCATAATGACTAACTCTGCCAAATGGGCTTATTATGCACCGGGTATGTTGCCGGTTTCTGCCCTGATCGGCAGCCTCGAAGAATGTGTTGAATCCGCGGTGTCAGGTAGAGTTCAACTGGATTCGAGCCTGATGATATGAGCGCCCAGATCGAAGCATCGGTTTTGATAGCCGGATTTGCAAATGCAGCAGCGCTCGTACTCGATGATACACTCAGTTTCTGGGGAGGGTTTAATCCAGACAATGGTGAGATTATTGATGTTCATCACCCGCAATTTGGAGAGAAAGTTGGAGGGACCATTTTATGTATCCCGGAAAGCAAAGGATCAGCCGGCACACCCGGTGGCATTGCGGAAACACTTCGAAATGGCAGCGGACCGGTCGCTTTTATACTCGCCAAAAGTGATGTCAATATTGCGGTTGGGACTCTGGTCGCTAATAAACTTTATGATATACAAATTCCAGTCGTTGAAATGACTCTTGCCGAGTTGCAGACGATAAAAACTGGGGAGAAATTATTTATTAATGCAGAAGGGCTGGTTACTTTTACCGACAGATAGTTTAGTTTTACAATTCGTTATGCGATAGGCAAAGAAGATCGATGAAAAATAACAATACATTCAAATTACTCAGTAAAACCGAAATAGAATTAGCCGCAGAAGTCACTCGAGCGCAGGGTGGGCTATCAGCCAGAGCCTGGTTTGAAACCATATCGCTGGATGAATCCGGGCGGTTAAATCATTGCAGAGCCGCTTACGTGTGTTGCTATGATCCCGAAGTTAATCAAACCTGGTCGGGTGTGGTTGCTCTGGATGATCGAAAACTGCATGACTGGGTTCCGGTAAAAGTAGGGCAGGCTCGATTGAGCGGAGAAGAGTCTGAAGAGGCCTGTCTCCTGGCGCAAAAAGATCCTGAATTTTGTAAGGCACTTGGATTACGTGGTATTGATAATCCCTCAAAAGTCCTGATAGAAAGCTGGTCTGCTGGTCATTTTGGTGACGATGAAGCCAGCGAAAAAAGAATTGCCTATGGCTTTTGCTGGCTTATGAATGATGCCGGTGACAATCCTTATGCCCGGCCCATTGCCAATTTACATCCGGTCTTTGATTTAGCCGACATGGCTATCATTCGAATTGAAGATTTTGGTGTTGTTCCAGTTCCTCCTGATCCAGGTCCTATTAGACGTGACCATGAACGTGAAGATCTTCGCGAGATTGCCATTACTCAACCCGAAGGGCCTAGTTTTTCCGTTGATGGGTATAAAGTTAAATGGCATAACTGGGAAGTAGAGATTGGGTTTTCACAACGCGAAGGTCTGGTTCTCTACGACATTGGCTATCGAGATAAAAACCGATTGCGCTCAATTATGAAACGCGCCTCGATGGCAGAAATGGTCGTGCCCTATGGAGATCCGCGTTATAACAATTTCAGGCGTAATGCCTTTGATACCGGTGAACATGGCATCGGCGCTTTGCTGGATTCCCTGACCCTGGGCTGTGATTGCCTGGGTCATATTCATTATTTCGACCTGTGGACCCACGACTGGAACGGCAAACCACGTTTAATAAACAATGCCGTTTGTATGCATGAAGAAGACACCGGTATTCAGTGGAAATATTCCGTGCCTGCAGCGAATCAGACCACGGTTACTCGCTCTCGCCGGTTAGTCATTTCATCGATCGCAACCATTGGTAACTACGTCTACGGATTCTTCTGGTACTTTTACATGGATGGCACTATTGGTGTGGAGGTCAAAGCGACCGGTATTCCGTTTGCTTCGGCTATTGATCAAAAGGCTAGCTCTTATGGTCGAACGGTAGGTGAGGGTATTGAAGCGCATGTTCATCAACACGTTTTCAACTTTAGATTCGAAATGGCAATTGACGGAGACAACAATACAGCCAGTGAGATTAATTTCAGGTCCGAGCCTATCGGTGAAAATAACCCCGCGGGTAACGGTATCTTGACTGAAGAAACCTGCTTTAAAAATGAACTGGAAGCACAGCGCGAAATAGATGCTCGCCAGGCCCGATACTGGAGAGTTCAAAACCCGCAGGTGGCTAATCGATTTGGAGAGCCGGTCGCTTATAAACTGTTGCCGGGTGCGAACACCTTTCCTTTTCAGCATCCGGATTCATCGATTGGTAAACGAGCTGCGTTCATGTACAAACATTTTTGGGCGACTTCGTACCAGAGTAATGAACGCTATCCTGCCGGTTGGTTTCCTAACCAACACCCGGGTGGGGATGGCTTACCTGACTGGACTGCCGCTGATAGAAATATCGATAACCACCCCATTGTTGTTTGGTATACGCTGAATTATCATCATTATCCAAGACCGGAAGACTGGCCTGTGCAACCCGTGGTTTATGCTGATTTTCACTGGATGCCGGATGGTTTTTTTGATGAAAACCCAACGATGGATTTACCAAAATAAAGTCAAAGCCCAAAGATCATTGAGTGTTATTTCTGATCAATGAGACTTTGGGCAATTTGTTTACCTTGTTCGAATTCTTTTTTCCTGGTTTCTATTTGTAGATCTGTCAGATTATGTATATTGCTGTAGTCTTTTTTCCAGTCATCGTCGTCGTTCCATTCAATACCCGAGCAACCTGTTGTCCCAGGAGATTTTGCTTCTTCAAGTAAACTGAGGGCCATAGATAAAACTTTGTATTGAGAGTCTGTGTCGTTTGGTTTGCCTGCTGAATTGCCCAAGGGGAAGTCGCTAAACAGGAACCGTGGAACACCAACGTTTTCGACGATATCGAGCGCACACCCTGTAATAACCGTAGAAACTCCCGCGACTTCTAGCGATCTGGCGGCAAGTGATACCGACTGATGGCAAACCGGACAATTTGGTACCAGTATGACTGCATCGATATCCGCCTTTAGGCATCTGGAAACCAGATCGGGACAATCCACTTCGAGGGTTGTTCGGATGGATCGATTCGTTGGTAAACCGAAAAACTCACTGGCAATTTCCCCGATTCTATTATGTTGCAAAGTTGTTCTTAAAGCCTTTAAGGGGAAGTAGCTTCCGAGATCTTCAGCACTCGTGTGGTCCCGGTCTATTGCAATATGCGATATTCGTAAATCGGGTGGCTCGTCTGTTGGGTATGAATAAACACGGTAGAATTTTGCGGCCGAATTGTACGGTGCCCAGGGATCCTGATTGCCTAGTTCTGGTTGGTAAAGAGCTGCAGTCGTGACGATTCCTAACCGACAATTCTTTAAAGCCTTCGGCAAAGGGGTGAAAGGAATATCGCTATAACTTGCCCATTGATAGGGCTTGTCGTATCCGAGGCCCGAATAATACTCTGCCGTCCGTTGAATATATTGTATTGGTTGAGTAGGTTCTGGCAACTTTAAAAGCTAGTCCTCTGATAGTGCTCGATAAACCTGTTGATGAAACTGGTGCAAGGCATGTTCACTTTCACCGGGTTTATTGGGGTCAACCATAAAGCAGCCCTGATCATAACTTTTGGATTTTAGTCCACGCTGTACAGATTCACATAGTTTAATATCTTCAGGTGCGAGTATGTCGGCTACATAATCCACACGCGGTTGATATAACTCTGCGTCTACCGCAAAATTTTGTCCCCCAAATGTACATTTGCCCACATCAATCGGTCTGACTGCAAATACGGCAAACTCATTTGATCCTGGCATAACGTTAAAAGTGGTATTGGGCCACATGTACCAGAATATAGAGTTTTGAATTCCTTTCTCTGGATCAACTGGATAGGCCGAGTTCTCATGCCGAATCTCTGGACCATACTGGCGAGACCAATTTTTGTGCAGATCAACCTGATACTGGTTCATATCGATGATTGAAGAAAAGTCAGGATGAGCCGGTCGACAGTGATAACATTCAACGTAATTATCAATGACGACTTTCCATCCTGAGCTTATCATCGTTTCACCCATTAGATCAGTGCCACAGAGTTCTATTTCGTCGATATAACTCAGATGTTTTCGAATGTCCGTTTCAAGTCCTGGAACCGTGTCAACCAGGCTATCGGCTTTGTTATCTAAATTAACAAACAAACAACCGCATAAAGTTTCGAGTCGTACCTCGGTCAAACCAAAACTTTCTTTATCGAATCCAGACCGATGTTCGCTCATTCGAGCTAATTTCAAACTTCCCTGATCATCATAAGACCAGGCGTGATAGGGACATACAATAAGTTTGCGGACATTCCCTGTGCCTTCGAGTAACTGGTGAGCGCGATGTTTACAGACGTTATAGAAGGCCCTGAATTCACCATCTGCAGAATGAATAACAAAAATGTTTTCGTCACCGATCTGTAAAGTTATGTAATCCCCAGATTTGGATAACATGCATCTGTGCGCGACATATTGCCAGCTACGGTAGAATATTTTTTCTTTTTCAAGTTCAAAGATATCATCGTTAAGATAATAAGCTGAAGGGAGCGTGAAAGCGCTATTTGGCTGATCGGTTAGTGGACGTTTGAATATTGGTAATTCTGACATTAGTATTTTCTCAGGAGCGACTATCCATGGCCTTTAAGATCATCGCCTGATCTATTTCACCGACGATATTGTTATCATCATCCACGACCGCGAGTGGGCCGTCGGCGGCGATCACAATGTCAATGAGGGTGTCCAGTTTAGCGCTATGACTGACGCGTTCCGTTTTTTCTATTCCAGTAGTATCGGACACTTCGCGCATGACCTTACCGACGCTGAGTACTTTGTAACGGGGTACGTCTTCAGTGAAATCCCTGACATAATCGTCGACCGGATTGGCTACGATTTCTTCGGGTGTTCCTATCTGGACAATAACGCCATCTTTCATAATCGCAATATGATCCCCCATTTTTATTGCTTCGAGAAAATCGTGGGTTATAAAGATCATGGTTTTATGAACTTCAGACTGAATATTAAGAAGTTCATCTTGCATTTCACGTCGAATTAATGGATCGAGGGCGCTGAAGGGTTCGTCAAAAATGAGAATTTCCGGATCAACAGCCATAGCTCGTGCCAGGCCTACCCGTTGTTGCATGCCGCCTGATAATTCGCGTGGATAATGATCAGCCCAGCCATGAAGCCCGACTTTTTCGAGTACTTCCATCGCTTTCGCTTTGCGTTCTTTTTTGTCCATGCCCCGAATTTCGAGACCAAAGGAAATATTATCTATGACTTTACGGTGGGGAAACAATCCGAAATGCTGAAAGACCATACTCATTCTGAAACGGCGCAAATCAGTTAACTGGCTGTCGTTGTAATTCATGATGTCTTCATCATCGATGATCATTTGACCGGCAGTAGGTTCTATTAAACGTGAAATACAACGGACCAGGGTCGATTTGCCGCTGCCGGATAAACCCATAACAACGAACGTTTCTCCTGTCTTAATTTCAAACGAAACATTGTTTACGCCAATCACATGGCCGGTTTGTTTCTGTACTTCGGCCCTGGATAGTGAACGGTCCAGATTCTCAAGAGTCCGTTCAGGATAAGTACCAAATATCTTCCAGATATTTTTACAGACAATTTTGGGCGTTTCGGACATAAGGTTGATTTTTTTCGCGGCCTGATTATTGCTCTATCTTAGCTTGAACCCGAACAGGAAGTAAACGGTGTTGCAGCTCTGTTGGATCAACGCTAAGCTGAGCTGATTCTCAAGTTCGGGCGGCGATTATGAGTGCAATAATCAATGAGCAAGCACAGCAGAGCGCGATATCCCAGATCTGGAATGAACATCGTGGATGGGTAACAACTTTTTTACTGTTATTTGTTTCGTTGATTATCTGGAAAATAAACGGTGGAGAAACCATATTTCCGCAAAGCTGGATCGAAAAATTTAGTTTTGCAGCAAAAGTCGATGAATTTGATAAGTGGCTGCGACCATTTATTCAACCAACCACACGCGCAATGGGTGCTGGAATCGTCTGGTTTTATGAATCGATGGTCGACTTTCTGGTTTTTACTCAGTGGCAGATCATTTTTATAATTTTGGTATTACCTGCCTTTGCTTATGGCGGATTACGGCTCGGTTTACTGTCGATAATTGCAGTTGGATCCTGGCTGGTGCTGGATTTCTGGGACGAGTCGATGGAAACATTGAGTTTGATGTGTATCTCGATTTTTATTGCCATTATTATAGGTTTTCTGGTCGGTCTAGCCAGTTCACAGAATAATCGAGTTGAAGCTATTGTAAAACCAATCCTGGATACGATGCAGACTATGCCTGCCTTTATCTATCTTATCCCGGCATTCTACCTGTTTGGACTCGGTGCACCCGGCGCGATTCTCGCGACCATTATTTACGCTTTACCACCGATAGTACGCCTGACTAATCTGGGTATCCGCCAGGTACCTGCCGGAATCGACGAGGCTGCAACGTCATTTGGTGCAACCCGCATGCAGTCGCTGATCAAGGTGAAAATTCCACTGGCGATGCCTTCGATTAAGCTTGGTATTAATCAGACCGTCATGATGGCTTTGGCATTAGTTGTTCTTGCAACCTTTATAGGCTCCCCAGGGCTGGGAGATGTTGTTTATCAGGGGCTGCAACGATTGAATGTTGGGAAAGCCCTGGAAGGTGGTCTCGCCATTGTATTAATGGCTATTGTTCTCGATCGAGTAACTTATGCTATGGGACATATCGATCAAACCAGTGTTAGCCAACACGATCATATATTCCTTCTTTTCCCGCAGAGTCTGGAAAACAACAAACCTGTTCTCTATGTCGAATATGCAATCGACTGGATCTGGCGTCAGATAGGAGCCATCGGAAACTTTGTTACTTTCATTATTACGGGTCTGGTTTGCAAGTTGGTTGCATTGTTTAAATCCGATGATGCCGAAAAATTACGCGACATCATGCTTGCCCGAAGTTTCTTGATTGCCAGTATTGTATTAATTATGGTACTGGCGCTGCTAGATTCCTACACCGATCTGTTTGGCAAGTTCCCGCGAGAATGGGAATACAGATTTCGGACACCGGTTAATCAATTTATGGATGTTCTCATTACCAATGATGTTTTTTACAGCATTACTCAGGGCATCAAGGAAGGTCTCTGGTATGGACTCATTAATCCGTTAAACACGTTTCTTAAAGGACTTCCGTGGTGGTATACCAGCATTGTTTTTGTTGGCGGTGCCTATTTGATCAGTGGTCGAGGTCTCGCAATAGCAACCCTGGCAGGAATGCTATTCATTGGATCCGCTGATTTATGGACCTTCGGAATGATTACACTTTCCACAGTACTGGTTTCTGTTCTAATTTGTTTCATCATAGGTGCCCCATTGGGTGTTTTTGCTGCCTACAATAAAACAGCTGATCTTCTGATAAAACCAGTACTCGATACTATGCAGACCTTGCCTGTGTTCGTTTATCTGGTCCCTGTTATTATGTTTTTCCAGGGGGGGCAGGTATCAGCCGTGATTGCTACCGTCATTTACGCACTGCCTCCGATTGTTCGTTGTACAACCCTTGGCCTTCGCGAATTGCCGCCTGAAATAAATGAAGTTTCGAATTCATTCGGCGCTTCTGCGTCTCAAACCTTGATTAAGGTGAAAATTCCAATGGCGATACCGGCAATCATGCTGGGTATCAACCAGGGTATTATGATGGCGTTGGCTATGGAAGTGGTAACACCGTTGATTGGCGGAAAAGGGCTTGGTTTGATGGTGTTCGATGGTATGCATAGAGCCAGCCTCGGTATTTCGCTTCAGGCCGGTTTAGGTATTGTGATGTTAGCCATAATACTCGACCGGATGTCTCAGGCCTGGACCAAAACACAACGTGAAGCGATGGGAATAAACTGATTAAACCTAAGTTTTACTAACTCGACAGATGTTCAGTCTATAAGTATGATTAGAATCATCCGTCGGTAACAGGCGGAATTAGTAAAAACTTAATATTGAGGAGATAAATATGTTATTAAAATTAAAAGTAACGCTGGCATCGATGTGTCTGGCATTGAGCGTGGGTTCGGTTTCATCGGTCCATGCGGCCAAGCGTTTAACGGTTGCTGATCTGGATTGGACTGGAGCCGTAGTAACTTGTCGAACCATTCAGTACGTGCTCGAAAATGAAATGGATTATAAGGTTAAAACTATTTCCATGGCGGGTGGGCCCGGTGCCTGGGAAGCAGTACGCTCGAAAGACATCGACTACTACTGTGAAACCTGGCCTTCTTACAACCCTATTAAATCTGAGTATCTGGAAGAATACGGTGGTGATGGATCGCTTGTTAAAATCGCTGATTCTGGAATTATCGGTGCGAGTGGTTATTTTATACCGCGTTATATGGTCGAAGGTGATTCAGCGCGTGGTATACCCGCGTCAACACCTAATCTGAAATCTTATAAAGATCTAAATCAGTATAAACATATGTTTAAAAGTCTGGAATCAGGTGACCGTGGAAACTTAATCGGTTGTCCGATTGCTGCCTGGGCGTGTGAAGATCAAAAACGTCTTGATTTACTCGGTGTTGATTTTTATGCGCAGGCATTAGGATCTGAAACTGCACACTGGGCTGAAATGCAAGCCAAGTACAAGCGAGGCGAACCCTTCATTGCCTATTCATGGACACCACATTGGATATTTGCTGCGCTTGATCTGGTTGAAGTCGAACTTCCAGCTCATGACGAAGCCAAATGGCCTGCTACAAACTGGCCGCTTGATGTGACTTTTAAGTTCTCAACCCCCGACTTTATCAATGAAAATCCCGATGTCGTTCAATTGCTTAAAAATCATCGTTTAACCAATAATCAACAAGCCGCGATGATTTATGAAATCGACGTTAAGAAACGCGACATGGATGAAGTTGTTGATGAATGGATGGAAGCTAATACCAGTATCTGGAAGAAGTGGATTCCATAGGCATAGATTGTTTGTGTAGTTAAAAAAAGGCTTCTTCGGAAGCCTTTTTTTTAGTTCAATTTATTTGAATTTGGAAAATAATAGTTTAGTGATCAGCACGAATACTCAGGCCAATCTGGAAATTAATTATCAAAGAATAGAGTTCAAATGTGTTGGATTGTCTGTTAGCAAAACATTTATCCTCACCCAAAAGATGATTGTATTTCATAGTGACTCCCTCTATGGGGTGCGCTTACTATAAAATGAGGTAGTATTAAGGGTATGAAACCATTGCACATAATTACCATGCATAACTATTAATAGTTATCCATGGTAATTATGATTGCTAATCACCAAAATGTTTTTCTAATCTAGATCACCGACCCATAGTGGGGGACGATATTTGTTCCACTGAAAATGCTCCTCAAGCTGCGACGATACCTGAAGTACGATATGGTCTTCGCAGCTATGCCCGGCCAGTTGCACTGCACATGGATGTTCACCGGGGTTAAGTTGAATCGGTAGAGATGCAGCCGGTTGTCCACTGACATTGCAGATATAGGAGAACGGTGCAAATGCATGCCCGGTCTCACCCCAGGTGTCAAAGTTGAAATTCTCAGTTCTACTATCCATTGCACCCACAGGGATTGGATCGCTCCCCAGTGTCGGGGTAAGGACCAGGTCCAGACCTTTCATTGAATTCATTACTTTGATGCTGGCTTCGTGCGCGCCCTGACGGGTCCGGTAAAGGTCCATTGCACTTAAACCGGCAACTCTTTTACGTACAAAACGAGTCAGTGCTTCTAATTCGTGATCTTCAGGATCTCGACCAATTTCAGCGATTCGATTGTCTATCTCATGCACGATATCAACCATCCAAAGGTCTTCCATCCAGCTTCCCAGACCGAGGTCTTGCGGGTAGTTATAATCACAAATTTCGTGTCCCAACTCTTCCAGAATAGAACTTACGCGATCAACGGCAAGTGCTTGCGAGCCGCCAATAGCTAGCCCGTAAGGCGTGGTTTTTGAAACACCGATGCGTAATCCTGAAATTGGTTGATTCAGCGAATCCAGGAAAGATTCAACTTTGGGACGGACCTGGTAACGACTGCCCCGAAGAGGACCGGCTGAACTGTCAAGAGCGGCAGCGCTATCGCGCACCGAACGGGTTAAAACATGATCGGAATTAAATCCGCCGGAAATTTCCATGTAGTAGGGTCCAACACTATTCAATCCGGACGTGGGTTTTAAGCCGAATACACCGCAGCAAGCGGCCGGTATTCGGATTGAACCACCGAGATCGGTACCATGAGCGAGTGGTACAATGCCAGATGCAACAGCAGCCCCTGCGCCCCCGGAACTACCTCCGGTGGTAACTGCGGTATTCCATGGATTCAACGTTGGGCCACGAAATGTAGGCTCACAAACAAAATCTTCAGCGAATTCGGGTGTATTACTTTTTCCGAGGATAATTAATCCAGCCGCTCGCCAGCGAGCGACTAATTCACTATCTGGTTTGGATTTTGCGCCATCAAAGAAACGACAGGAGAATGTAGTAGGCATATCGTGACTGAACTGATTAACATCCTTTAACAGAAAGGGTGCTCCAGATATTGGCGTATCCGGGAGTTTGTCCGCAGCCCGAGCCCGCGCGTTGTCATAATTGGTCATGACGAGCGCATTCAGTTTGGAATCCATTTGTTCCGCAGCTTCTATGGCCTTTTCGGTCACTTCCTGTACTGACAGGTTACCTTTTTTTATTTGAGCTGACAGGTCAATTGCATCGAGATTCGCATAGTCATTAAAGTTCATTCGTTACCCCCAGGTTTATGGATGCATTAATTATGTAGGAAATCGAATTCTATTACGATATTAAAGTAGATAACTGAAGTTTTGCCATTGAACTTACGGTTTCGAAGAATTTAAATCAGGATAGATAATTCTGTTTTAAATCTACTGGACAGGTTTCTGTATAATGATCATTATAATATTTATTTGAAGTTTGAATGATTATGAATGTACTCATTGTTTTCACCCATCCTAAAAAGGAATGTTTTAATCGAAACGTGCTGAACGCTGTAATTTCAGGATTAAAAGCAGCGGGTCATAATTATCAGATTGCTGATCTGTATGCCGAAAACTTTCAACCAGCCATGATCGAAGAAGATTACGCGCAATTTGATCGAAATCCCATGCCATCAGAAATTTTGACAGAACAGGAACGGGTTGAATGGTCAGACAGCGTTATTTTTATTTTCCCACTTTGGTGGTGGTCCGTTCCCGCCATGCTAAAGGGATGGATCGATCGAGTCATTAGTTATGGTTGGGCCTGGGAAAATCCTCTGGATCCGTCAAGTGGATATCTGGATGATCGAAAAATATTAGTTCTGGTGTCGGCCGGGGCATCTTTGGCGCACCTAGCCAAACGTGATTATGATAAAGCATTGGATATTCAACTCAATATCGGCACCTGGGGTTACTGCGGTTTTCGGGATGTAACGATGCGAATTTTTGAATCAGTCGATGAAGAGTCGCCTAATGCGTTATTTGAAAAGTACTTTTCTGAAGCTGAAGAAATGGCACGAAATTTATTTCCGGCTGAAAACTAATCAAGAATAGTAATGTCATAATCTTTATGTCAGATGAACATACCCGTTCGGTTATGGGTGCTTATGGCAATCAACAGGTGCACACGCCAACGCTTGATAAGTTGTCCCGGGATGGTATTCGATTCACTAACGCCTATACACCTTCACCCATCTGTATTCCAGCCCGTGCCAGTTTTGCTACCGGGACGCAGGTTTTCGAACATACCTGCTGGTCGTCAGCCGAACCTTATTTCGGCCAACACGAAAGTTGGATGCATCGATTATCCCGACAGGGCCATGATGTAGTTTCTATCGGTAAATTACATTATCGATCAGCGACTGACGACCTTGGTTTTTCCGACCAGCAATTGGGTATGTATCTCGCCAATGAAGGACGTGGGTGGCCGCAGGGATTGATGAGGAAACCTTTGGCCGAATTTAATGGGACACTGGAAATGGCTGATGGTATCGGTCCGGGTGAAACTAGCTATACTCAATATGATCGTGACATTACGCTGGCCGCGAAAAATTGGTTAAATCAGAAAGCTGAAAGCCGCGATAATCAGCCCTGGGTTTTGTTTGTATCCTTTATCTGCCCTCATTTTCCACTATCTGCTCCGGAAGCATTTTACAATCTCTACAAGGAGGTTGACTTGCCAAAAGCTTACGATACTGACGCCCAACATCATCCTGATCATCCCGTACTTAACGCGTTGCGCCAATTCTACGATTACAACGATTATTTTGATACAGAGAAGCAAATTGAAGGTCTAAAAAATTATTATGGGCTCTGTAGCTTCCTTGACAGTAACGTTTCAAAAATTCTAAAAGTATTGACGGCTACCGGGCTGGATGAAAGCACACAATTAATTTATACCAGTGATCATGGCGACCTTATTGGTAATCACGGTATTTGGGGTAAGTGCTATATGTATGAAGACTCCGTTGGAATTCCAATGACATTGACCGGTCCTGGAATTAACCCAGGTACTATCGATACCCCTGTTTCTTTAACTGATATGGCAGCAACCATCGAAACATTTGTGACGGGTAATTGTAAGGCCACCGAAAATTCATGGCAGGGCAGGCCGATTCAATCCTTTATTAATAATGAAGACCCAGGCAGAGCTGTCATAAGTGAGTTCCATGATGGTGGCAGTATTTCTGGTTTTTACATGATTCGTCAGGGCCGTTGGAAATATATTTATTATTCCGAGGGTCATCCCGATCAAATGTTTAATATTGAAGACGATCCATTTGAGCTCAACAATTTAATTGATTTGCCTGAATTTGCAGGTGTTCAGGAAAAATTATTGACTCAATTGAGGGATATACTCGATCCAGAGGAAACTAATTCACAGGCATTTAGCGATCAACAGAAAATGATCGAGAAATTGGGAGGTCTGGAAGCGGTTAAAAATTTCAAGTCCTTTAATCACACGCCGATTGAGTAGCCTAAAGGTTTTAAATGCAACATAAATGTCAGGATAGTCTATGCCCAAGCCTATAAAAATAGTTCGAAATGGCCCGTTGCCTGAAATTATTATGGATCGCCCACCAGCCAACGCGATCAATGTGGAATTCAGCTTAGCCATGAATGATGCGTTAACGGTTTGACAAGAGGATGATGATTTACGCGTAGGAATTATTACTGGAGCCGGACAAAAATATTTAGTGCCGGTTGGAATCTCAAAGAACTGGTGTCTGCCGAAAATTCTTTAAAGTTCTTGCCGAATCCTTTAAAGTTCCTGGGCGGTTTGCAGGCCTTTGTGAGAACTGGAATTTAAAGAAGCCATTGATCGCTGCGGTAAATGGTCATGCGGTGGGTGGAGGTTTCGAAATTGCAATTGCCTGTGACATTATCCTTGCCGCTGATCACGCGCACTTTTTTCTTCCAGAAATGCAGCGAGGCTTTCTTCCTGATGCGGGTGCTATACAGCATTTAGCGCGATTAATACCCGTGAAAGTTGCTATCGAAATGATGTTAACCGGTCGTCGAATGCCTGCCAGTGAAGCAAAAAATTGGGGCCTGGTACATGTTGTTGTAGAGCCGGAGGTATTAATGGACAAAGCGCGAGAAATCGGAATGTCAGTTGCCTGCGGTGCACCTTTGACGATGCAGGCGTTAAAGGAAGTTTTGTACCCCATGTTATCAATGCCACTTCCCGATGCCTTTGCGGTGACACACGACGCGATGTTAACCCGTCAACCAGGAACGGGCCGCTATCCGTTGTATGAAAAAATATTGGCAGCAGAGGTCTTTATGGAAGGGGCTCGGGCATTTGCCGATAAAAGAGAACCCAAATTTATAGGCAAATAGTTTTGCCTCAGGATAAAAAATATGATTTTATGTATCGAAGAAAATAATAAACTTACGCTTAAAGATCATCTGGACTTTAAGCACTTTTCAATTGCTGATCCTTATGATCAGGTTGAAAACTCCTTAAGTTTTAAAGAACTATCTGAGAGTTGTGGTGATGATCATTACTGGCTTAATGCTGAATTGATAATTGGTCTGTCAGATGGGCGAGATGACTCAAAATGGCTTACTAACTTCTGGGATATGCTGCGTGCTGTTGAGGCCTATGGGTATTCCGATATCGAAAATAAGAAAATAAAAGCGCATCTTGTAACGGATAAGAAATAACCTTATCCGTTACCGGCATATTTATTTAATAACGATAATTATGAGCCAACCGATTCCTGATTTCGTTCGTTTAACAGGTTTGTTAACCAGTCAGGGTCCATTTCTGGGACAGAAGAAAGGAGTAACTTTGTGTATTCCGGGTAGGGCGGAGATAGAATTTCGCTTTTCATTCCCTGTTCAACAACCTGTCCTTGCAGCATTACGACGATCTGATCTGAAATCGCTTTAACCGTCGCAATATCATGGGTAATAAAAATATAGGTCAATCCAAGTTCACGTTGTAAGCGCAGTAATAATTCAAGAATACCTTTCTGGACGATTTGATCGAGTGCTGAGGTTACTTCGTCGCAGATGATCAGGTCGGGTTCAGCGGCCAAAGCCCTGGCAATACAAATTCGCTGCTTCTGTCCACCCGATAATTCAGCTGGCAAGCGATCGATAAAAGATTCATCAAGTTCGATCATCGTCATCAGTTCCATTAAACGATCGTCGCGCGCTTTGCCTCTTAATCCAAGGTAAAACTCCAGAGGTCGACCAATAATATCGCGAACAGTTTGACGCGGATTCATGGCTGTATCAGCCATTTGGTAAATCATCTGAATTTTCTGCAATTGTTCAGTACTACGATCTTTCAGCATCGGCGGAAGTACTTTGCCATTAAATTTGACCGAACCTTTAGAGGGAGGAAGCAGACCGGTGATAACTCGAGCGGTAGTCGATTTACCTGAACCCGATTCACCGACTACTGCGACCGTATGTCCACGCGGAACCTGAATAGAAACATTGTCGAGAACTTTTACACCGCCACCGTAACTGGCATCAATTGCATCGACCTCAAGAATAATATCTTTTGATATTTCCTCCTCCTTTTCGATAGAACGAACCGACCACAGTGATTGGGTGTATTCCTTTTCAGGATTTTCCAGCATCGTACGAGTTTCAGCATCTTCAACGGTTTCGCCGTATCGCAACACTTTTATCATGTCCGCCATTTGGGCAACCACGGCGAGATCATGAGTAATATAAATGGCAGCTGTATTGTAGAGTTCAACAATCTCACGCATCGAGGCAAGTACCTCTACCTGTGTCGTAACATCGAGCGCTGTCGTGGGTTCATCAAAGATAATTAAATCGGGCCGTGGTGACATCGCCATCGCGGTCATTACGCGTTGCAACTGACCACCCGATACCTGATGAGGATATCTGTCGCCTATATGTTCTGGATTAGGAAGTTGTAAATCGGCATACAATTTTTTGGCATCCGACCTGGCCTCGGCATCGGGACGAATTGAATGGCGGACAGTCGATTCTATTGTCTGATCAATCAGTGTATGAGCGGGATTAAATGAAGCGGCGGCCGACTGTGCAACGTAGGCTATTCTTGCTCCGCGAAGTTTTCGCTTCTCTTCCTCACTGGCTTTAACCAGGTCGATGCCATCAAATATAATGCTACCGCCGTGGATTTCACAACCCGGTTTTGCATACCCCATAGCGGCGAGGCCCAGGGTTGACTTGCCCGCACCCGACTCAC
>JBLIOG010000016.1:0-32374 GCA_047639625.1 Gammaproteobacteria bacterium | reverse complement strand
AATCACCGATCACTTCGTCATCACCAACGCCTTCAAAAATCCATGAGCATTCAGGACGCCGACTATCATCCTCACGTTTATAATACGAGGACACATCAAACCCATACGCGGTGAAAGTAATACCACAGGTTTTACTCGGTATTCGCCCACGTGCACGCCACATGCCACCGAATTTACCATCGAATGCATTGTTGTATTCACCTGGGTTCGCAGTCCAGGCGCGGGTTCCTGCCTCGCCTTTTCGAACTTCGGTAATATTCGAATTATTGGGATGATATTCACTAATCCAGTAAAAGCCATTCGCACCAAGGTATATCCAGCGACCACCTTGCTGTTGGTAGGACTCGTAAGCGTTAAGCATTTTTTCCGAGGTGTATTCCGGATGGCTACCGGTTAATACAACAGGGTAACGATTCAACAAATCAACGCCTTGGTGATGCAGATCTTCATCGGTATAGATATCAAATTCGATATTTTTTTCTTCGAGCCAGTCGGTTAGATGCAGGTCGCCGTTAAGTTGCCAAAGTGACGGTGATAACCAATGACGATACTTGGGTCGCATATTCAAAATCGGCCGCAACCGTGACGAGTAACACACACCACTGCCGTCGGAATGTAACGAGTAGGTCGACAATCCATATTCGCGGTGTTCATTCAAATATAAATCAGACGGTGTCATGACTGGCACTTTACCCGCGAGTAACTGCGCGACGACGGAGTTAGTTCCCAGGTTATCATTCGAATAGGCCATGTAACTATTGGTCGGCATAATGAAGGCTACTTTAGACGTCGCTGTACCCAGTGGTGGACGCACGATGAATGGCACAAAGTCTTCGGTATCAGCCGAGTCTTCACCACCGATACGTAACCTGGCGGCATAAATACCGCTTTTAAGTCCATCGGGGACTGTATATTCAAAATCTACATCCCAGCGGGCGTCATCGATATCATCATCATGAAAATGAATAGCGCCGTATTCCTCGGGTTTGTGATGATAGACAATCTCGTCGCCCGTCCAGTTAAAACCGGTCATAGCACGCACTGGCATATTAATGATGTGACCATTTAACACACTTGATGACGTATCGATTATGTAGGTTGAGGCAATATTGGTGGTGATATTGGCGTGGAAGTCCCAGGCACCGATCACTTCATTCCGCAATTCCGCAGAGCAGCCTCTATAACCGCGTGCAAGGGATTCAATCTCGGCCTTACTTAAGGCCCTGCGGCTTAATCGGGGTCGATCAATTTTTCCGTTGTAAACAAAATCCTGTTCGGGCAATTCAACCGGAGTAGTGGCTTCATGATAGTGCGCGCCGAATATTGTTCGACCTGTTCTTTCGACCTTTGTCGATGCTGCCATTAAAAATGGTGCATCATTTATTCCAGGACGCATGCTGTTCATTGATTCAACGACTGAAGAAGTTTCATCTGCGGGATATAACATCGACATACCAAGGCCACCATTGGTAGCGGTCACAATAGGTTCCTGATAAAGAATGACACGACCCGTTCCCGCATCGTAACTGGCAGCAACCAGATACCAGACTTTACGCATTAACTTCTTACCACTAGAAACTTTCATCGTCATGCCGTTGCCATCGCCGATTTGAAGACTCAGGCAACTGTCATCATCAATGAACAGACCGTAACCCGTTTCGGTTTCTTCCACCCACTTGGTGAGAAGACCCTGCCGTCCTTTCTCGGGTGTGGTGGGGAATATATAAGCCTGTAAAGTAAAGCTATCGACATTCAAACGTTTATCCTGTGGCACGACGATATAGGAACCACCGTGAATACGTTGATTACGTCCTTTATAAGTCTGGTTACAAGGTGCAGAAATTTCCTCTTCTTTATATCCAGGGCCATCAGGATTGGTATCACCATGGATAAGGCGAACCATTTGCAAGTCATAGTCTTCGTTTTGTTCAGAGTTAATATAAAACTGCAGATCGTCTCCTGGACAAACTGAGTATTTATCGCTGTACCCTGTAATTCGTAGCATTGCTTATACCCCTGAGGTCTTCAATTTTTTAACTGTATGATTTGGGATGTTAATACTGATAATCAGCTATCAGAAAACTTTTCAATATGGCGTTTCGGCGGATTAGACATTTCCATCTTGTTGGCCAGATACCAGATCATGCCAATCCCCAATGCCCACCAGATTATTTGCCAGGCCCAAATGGATGGCATTCCAAAATTCCAGGCCTCATAGCCCGCGTTGGGTTTGCCAAATAAAACATTACCGATCACGGCACCCGGGCCAATCGCAAAAAACATCCATACCAGTACGATGATCCAGGCAACCGACTTCGACCAGCGTCGAGCATAAGTCAATGATCCATATTCATGTAGAAAGGCATGGAATTGTTCTCTATGTGCGCGGTTTTCATCGTGACGGGTTAATGCAGAAACCACCAGGCAAATTATGATGTTGAAAAACATGCCCCAGGCCGCTGAGTGAATCGTCCAGGGCCAGCGTCCCCAGGGCAATGAATTGGCGGTAATTTTCTGGCCAATCGATTCGGTTAAGACCACCGCAATTATTCCTGCAATCAGACCAAGCGTCGCTGCCTGTCGGGTGATCCAGGGAAACCAGGTAACACCCAATAAAGAGGGCCAAAGCTGAAAGGCACAGGCAATAGCCAGGCCACCGAGCAATACCGTCGCCTCCATCGAAAATGTCGCGAGCAGCATCGCTGCGAGGAAAACCAAACCGGTGCACAACCGACCGATCATAATTTGCTTTTCGTCACTAGCATTCGGTTGCAAATATTGTTTGAAAATATCACGCGTTAATATACTACCCGTGGTGGACATAAAAGCTGCCCCGGTAGCCTGTAAAGCAGCAATCGCACAGACCGCTAAAAAGCCGATTATCCAGGGCAATTTGTCACCCATAAGTTGGATGTAATGCGTTACCAACTGGCTGCTTTGCTGCGCGGAAATTTCTGGCAAAACTTGAGCAGTCGCTAAACCGGCTTCGTTAACCTCAGCACTCGCCCCCAGTAGAAGAGCACTGACACCCTGAATAGTGACAAAAACAAACATGATAAGACCCACACAAAATGCCGCACCCCAAACTTGATGTATGGCAAACCCTCGGGGTGATTTACTCGCAAATCCCCACATGGTAAAACCAGGCGAAGCCTGAATACCCATGACTGACATCATAAATGTCAGAACCATAATAGCAGTCCAGGGACCGCCCGCTGGCGCCTCGACACCCAGCCCTGCAGTCCACTGGATGACGCCGGGAATCGCAAAATACCCGGGAAAGCTGCCACCACCGTTGCCATCTGTATTGCCCCACAAGCCAGTCAGGTTTTGTGCAACTTTTGCCAGCCCCATATTCAAGGTATCAAAACCACCACCAATATTTAAAGCATAGAGCCCGATGATTATCGCGCCCAATACAAACAAAACACACTGTACAACGGCAATTTTAGCAACCGCCTGCAATCCGCCAGATACGCTATAAAACAAAACAAATGCGGACAGAACCCACATCGCGACATTTCGTGAAATAGCCTGATCGGTTATTTCGCTAATCAGAAACCCAGAGGCTCCAAACAAAATAGCGACAAACGGCACCCCGAACAGCAGCGCGATACCCACCGAGATAATACGCAGCGCATCGCTCTTGAAATAATCAGAAAACATTTCACCTGCGGTCATGTAACCGAAGCGTTTGCCTAGCATCCATTGGCGCCGCAATAACACTACGCCAGCGAGTGGTACGACGATCGCGTAGTAAGAAGTACTAGCAAATTGAAATCCATCACGGAAAATAAAACCAGGCTGGGCCATGAATGTCCAACCAGCTAATGACACAGCAGTAATGGCCAGCGCGCTCACCCAGGGGGACAGACTTCGGCCTGCAAGAAAAAAATCACTGGCAGTATGAATTCGCCGCGCCGCACGAATACTCCAGAAAAAGCAATAAGCCCAGTAAAGGACCACAAAGATGAACAACCAGGTGAGGCTATCAGTCATGGGCACCTCTAAAAATGCACTTTCCCCGCGAGACCCAAAACTGCTGCGCTGGGGCCAGCTTTTGCCGGGACGTCGAATCGCCAGGTCGCCGGACCGTTGCACTTATTGCCTGGACGGCATGTATGCTGCTTCGCCTAAAGCGCCGACTGTTGGTGCAGGGGCAAAATGCAGTCACAGAAAAATTACTATTTTTAGCGATGCCCACTAGACAAACTGCCTTGGCGCTTGGGGCACCTGCGACCAGAACTCTGGATCATGGCCGTATATTAAGCGAGCGCCAGCTTTTTGCAGCTTACGCAGCAATAGCAGCGAATTCATCATTTCCGTGCGATTGTGCACCAGGTGGGGCAAGTGCAAATTAGTCAGGGTTTCTTTCAGATAACAGGCGTCAGCGGTGAGTATTACATCTCCGGAATCAAGTCTGATTTTTAGAGATTGATGTCCCGGGGTATGCCCGAAGGTCGGGATAGTAACAATTCGCCCATCACCGAAAAGATCATGTTCGCCGTCCACCTGCTGTATCAGATGCCCATGATCATAATCAGCCTGTGCATAGCCATTCGCTTGTATAAACTCAGGCGTTTTCCCGGCTTCCCATTCTTTTCTCTGAATAATGATTTTGGCATTCGGTACCAGTTCATTGCCACCAGTATGATCAAAATGTAAATGGGAGTTAATCAAAAACTCGATTTTACTGGCATCGACGTCAAGTGATTCGAGTCGCGATCGAATGTCTTCGCCCGGTCGAAATTCGACATTAAATAAATCGGCCAGGAAACCGATCCTGCCCCGCGCATCGTGCTGACACTGCGGATGCAACCCGGTATCAAACAGGACTTTACCTCTTGGGTGATCGATCAAATAAGCCGGAACCGGAAAACGGATCTTGCCGGGTTTTCCTGCCAACATCATGCTGACTTCAGAGGTCATCCAGCCGCAGGTCATTGCATATATTTTTACCGCCACCAGAGCTATCCGTCCGTTCGTTCGCGAATAATGCGCAAGGCTTCCTTCAGGTAAACCCGAAACACATCGTGATTTTCACTCATTGGGAAATGGCCTATATCATCCATTTCGATATAAACGCCACCTTTTATCTGGCGCGCAGTATTTTCTGTCGCTTCTGGTGGGGTCAGATAGTCATAAGTACCGGTCATCATGATGACCGGACACTTTCTTCCCTGAATATTTTGTAACTCGTTTCTCATATCGTGATCAACCGAATAAAAATGAAGATCACCCTTAAAGGTTTCAGCACCCTGGGTGTAATAGTGCCAGGTTAACCAGCGATCTCTCTCTGGCGATTGCGGTGCCATCAAATCCCATACTCCACTAGCGCAAACCTGTGCCGCATTAGCATGCGGGTGCCGCCACCAGTCGAGATAAAATCCAGGGGAGTGATCGGCCGCTTCAACCGGTATCACGGCCTTGAAACGATCGGGTCGGCGCAAGGCTAGCTGCAAAGCAATGTTGCCACCAAAAGAAGACCCCATAAAAATTGGATCTTCCAGTTCCAAAGCATCGCAGAACTTAACGACAAAGTTAGCAAAGTGATCAGCGGTCAGTTTGTATTCTTCTTTCCACCATTCCGTGTTATTTGGCGGATCGGATTTACCATGACGCGGCAGGTCATAAGCAATGACGTTGTAGTTTTTGGTTATTTCCTCATCTTCGAGTAAACCTCTCCACTGATGATTATGGCAACCGGCTGTATGCTGACAGACTAAAGGTTGACCCTTACCATTTTGTAAATAAAAAACCGTGTATTCCTGGCCATCAACATCAAAGGTGACGTAGCGACCGGTAACTGGAGAATGTTTTGCCATCTTAATTAACCCTTAAATCTATTTGTCTGATTCGCGACTATTGCTCTGACTATTTTGACCCGCAATCAAACAGGTACGCCGCTCTTTCGTAACAACTCGAATTGCACTGTAAAATTACGAAGATTCTGCATTAACACCAGATGGTTACCCTCGATTTTGAGATCTCTTCGAAAGCTCGCCGACCAGATACCGTGATACATCGGTTTCGGTATCGGTTGTGAAAACTCCCGCCAGGTTTTTTCTGAAGCCCGTAATGCAAAATCGTATGCGTCTAGTGGACCGGGGTTGGTGTTTATGTGTTTAACCTTGCCGTCATGCATTTCGATAATGACCTTGCAAGTCTCCATATCGAACATAAATGTACAGCTGTAATATTTGGCCATTGCTGCAATCGTTTGATCGCTATTAGTAATACTTTCGTATTTATCCGCCCAACTATTAATATCTTCTTTCATTGCTCAGTACTCTTAGCCATTGGTTAGTATGGATGTCTTCAATCGATCAGTTTTTTTTCGATTTGGAAATCGATTTAGTTCCACTACCATCGTCATTAACATCCTTATCGAAATTGCCGAGGATATTGCTGATATTGCTAATCTCACCGGGTGACATACCGATTTCATGCAATAAATTATCAACAAATGGCATTTGTGCTCGATAACGCAAAGCAGAATTAACAACATTGTCGGCGAGGCTGCCGCCGGAGCCACCTGCACTCACACCGCCGCCGCCGGGAGAACCACTGCTGCCACTGTCACCGCCATCACCTTTGGAATTGCCATTACTAAAGCCAGGCATACCATTAACTTCGAGGATTTTAATCGCGTCGATGTTTTGCATCGGCTTGACTGATTCACGAATGATAGAGTCAAGATTGCCTGCTAATTGCATACGTAGCGCACTACGACGACTAGCATCACTGCGCATGTTCTCGGCTTCATTCAAAAGTTGCTTGCCCGCTGCATCAACTTCATAACGTAACTTGGCCGCCAAAGAAGCATATTTTTCTGCTTGCTCTCGATCCTGTGATGCTACTTTTTCAGCACCCGCGAGAACGGTCAGTTGAATCGCTTCACGTTCTGCCTGCCTGGATGCGCTAATCAATTCTACGGATTTGTTACGTTCGGCAATTTCGACATCGCGTGCCGAGATCACTTTTTCCTCGGCAGACGCAACGAGTGCTTTTGCTAACGCTTCTTGTTCACTTGCAGCTAAAACTTTCTTCGAATTTTCTAGAACGGCAAAGTCGCGTTCCTGTTCATCGAGTTGTAAGTGTTTACGCTTTTCAATTTCACGCGATTTGGTTTTTTCTTCGCTCTCGATACGCGCCGTCTCAAGGTTCCGCTGTTGCGCAATTTGCGATTTCTTAACATCTTCCTGAGCTTTTATCTGCGCCTGCTCCGATTCTCTAAAACGCTCAGCCTCTTCCTTAACTACATCGGCTTTTTGTTTAGCTCGCCTTACTGATATGTCTTCCTGTTGTTGTAGTCTCGCGTATTCATTCTCTTTCGCAATATCGAGCGACTTGATTTCGGCTTCCAGATTCTTCTGCAGAATTTCGATTTCAGTATCTTTTTCAACTTGATTACGGGTTTTCCGACGTTCTTCTATCTCTAAAGTTAACTTATGTTCACGTAATTCGCGTTCGACTTCGATCGCCTGTTTCTGTGAAATACGGGCCTTTTCAACTTCTTCTTCTGCCCTGATTAAGGCTTCTTCTGCGGCTCGTTCCTGTTCGGCGCGTTCGATCGCCATTTCGGTTTGTTCTTTGGCACGTTGCTTGGCAATTTCTCGGGTCTGTGCGAGTCGTGAGAATTCACTGTCCTTATCAATATCAAGTCTTAGTTTTTCGGTTTCGAGATTTTTGTTTCGAATCTGAACCGCAGTATCCTGCTCGATATCATTCCGTTTTTTCTTACGTGACTCGATTTGTTGTGTAAGCTGGGTAAGACCTTCAGCATCGAATGCATTTGATGGATTAAAAACTTTGAGGTCGGCCTGATCGAGGCCCGTTAGCGAAACCGCTTCGAGTTCCAGTCCGGTCTGGCTGAGGGATTCTTCGACCAGCTTCTTAACCGCTTTTACATACTCGCCGCGTTTCTCCTGCATTTCATCCATACTCATTTGCGCCGCGACGATACCCAGTGCATCGACGAAACGACCCTGAACCAATTCGCGCAAACCCTCAGTCTCAAGCGTTCTTTTTCCCAACGACCGTGCGGCAGTTGCTACGGCTTCACGCGTAGGACTGACGCGTACAAAGAATTCAGCAAGCAGTTCGACCCGCATACGATTTTTGGTAATCAGCGATTTCTCACCTTTCCGCCCCACCTCAATACGCAGGGTTCGCATACCGACTGTGGTCACGTTATGGATAATGGGGAGTACGAAAGCACCGCCGCTAATCACGACTTTTTCGCCGCCAAGACCGGTTCGAACAAATGAAACTTCCTTCGACGATCGACGATATAACCAATGTAGTAGGTAAACGACGATCGCGATAGCAAGCGCAATCAAAATGATTATCGCAATAATATCTGCACCACTCATAGCTTGTTGCTCCTCATAAGGTTCTTAATATTTCTGTATATGCTTGTTAGATTTAAAAGGTTCATTGTTTTCACACCGTCGACCCGGAAATTTTTCTACTTCGAGTGTCGTTCATAGCTGCCCGATAAATAACAAACCCGAAAATTATTTTGTTTAGAAAGTCAGCCAGGTTATAAATAATATTGAGGCTATTGGTGTCGACACCACCACCCAAATGCTGAATAAAATACCCCAATGGGTAAATAGCCCAACCAATGGTTAATATCAACCGAAGGCCATTAAATGCCTGGTGAGTCGCTTCGTTGCCACTACTGGCATTAACTCGACCGGCCTCGCCCATATAAAGTTCACCGAGTATATAAAGCCAGCCTATAAGTCCAATTAAAAATCCAATGGTGGCACTCATGTATCCCGCGGCACCGAGAAACTCTCCTATGACCATTACTAACGATCCGATGAGTAGCCGCCAGAACAATGCTGTGGACACCTTAGTGACTGCGGTTAACACAACGTAAAATAAAACAATCTGCATTGGATGGGTCAATACCCAATCGAGATAACGTAAAATTATCGGCGCAGATCCAGTGCTTACCCACATGTCTTTGGTGTAGTAGTAGTGAATAGCAGAAATCAACGTCATAACGCCAAGCAGGGTCATAGTCGTGTGCCATCGGCTGGAAACCTTATTGCGTTCAAGCAGGAAAAAAATTGTGGCTCCAATCATAGCTATCGAAAGTAGCCAGAATGTTCCACCGACAACATCAGTTGGTAATAGCATCTTGTTCATAAGTTCTCTTTCATAATCAAACTGGTTTATTCAGGTTCATCTATTCAGGCTCTTTAAATCTGGGTACGTATATGTGGTGATCGTGCATATAACGCCACCATTGGCAAAATTAATAAACCAAAAACGAATTGCTGCCCCTGATAGTCGAGGCCAATACCGACCAGGAATGAGGTTAGTACTTGCAGTACTAATACACCGATTACGGTAAAACCATAACCGCCCCAACCACCCATTAAGGAGGTGCCTCCCACCACTACAGCGGCAAGCGTCATAAACAAATAGGGATCACCGACGCCAATAAAACCACCACCACTCCATCCCAGTAGCAATGCGCCAGTTAATGCAGATACCAGTCCGCTGATGGTATAAACGCCTACCCAGTAACCGCGTTCCGAAATTGACAGGCGCCTGGCCGCTGTCCGGCTACCACCAATGGCGTATAAATTTCGTCCCCAGGAAGTATTACGTAATCCGATGATAAGAATGATCGAAGCTATAACCCAGATGACTATCACAGGCGGAAAATCGAGACCGAGGAAAACGCCATTCATGGCTGCCAGATTCTGCAACCAGCTCGGCACAGTACCAAAAACATTACCGCCGAATGCGGTACCGATACTGGTCAAAATTTGAGTACCACCCGATATAGCAAAGCCGGTGCCTAGTGTTAAAATTAATGCCTGGCCCTGCACGCGAAAGCTCAACATGCCGTTGATAAAACCGATGCCTGCTCCAATTAACAGGATGGCGATAACAGCGATCCAGGGAGGTGTACCCAGGGTGAGTAAATACATCAGACCAATATTCGAGGATCCAATGACAAAAGGGATCGACAGATCGAGTCCACCTAGTAGCGCTACCAGTGTCTGGCCTATACAGGCCAAACCCAGGAATGACGCAAAAAGGAGCATCGACTTTATATTTAATGCTGACAGGAAGCCCTCAACTAATAGCGATCCAATAATAAATAACCCGATTAGTACTGCAATTCCAATGAACGCACTTTTGTTGGTTTTAATGAGTTTATTAAGAATAAATGTGAGTATGATGAACCCGGCCAGTACGACAACAGCCAGAACATTACGCCACTGAAAAAATCCATCGATTGAGACTGCCGTAATAATAAAAGCGATAATCAGTATTAACAGACCAATGAACCCGCCTTTGTTATTGGTAACCAGAACACCTATGTAACTGGCCTGATACTCGTCGTGCTGCTCTGTATCGGAAACGGATTGATAGTGGTTACCGGTATTGCTCAGAGCTATATCATCGGAACGATATATCCAACGCACCGAAAGTTGATGCCAACCCCATAATATCAGCGCAAAAATAGCCACCGTATAGAACACAACATGCTGCATCGGAACATTGTCGATCGCACCTAAAATTGCGCTCACACCGGCGACCACGACTGCGATAATAAAACCGAGCCATTTGTAGAAAGAATAGATCGCTCTAGACTTCATCGCTTATCCATCCCACTGGCTGATAGCCCGATCGCGACGTTGCTTGATGATATAAGTACCGATGATGTGCATGACGTTTGGCGCCGCAATAATCGCAATACCGATCACCAGAACTATTTGCCAGAGGGCAATTCCTACAGCATAAAACAGGCCTCCCCAGATGAAGGATGCCATGACCGGGATATACCAGTAGCGCCAGAAGCTTCGAAAGCTGAATTCACCCATCGCTATTTGTAAAAACACATGCAACATGACGATAATGAATGCGCAATAAGCGACTTGCATATAGGCATCCATACGTTCTGAATCATCTGTGACAGTTATAACCGGAGATGCATATTCGATAGCAGCAGGTGCTGAAATTGGCGAAGTCGTAACCAGAACCGGTGGCGCATAATTTGATGTCTGACTGGTGGATCGTTGGTCCATTGCATTGTTGTTTGGCTCGGTGAAAAAATAGATCGAAATAATCGCCAACACACCGATAGAGACAATAAAAACATTGGAAATATTACTGAATTTAGTGTGCAGTAAAGGTGCGGTAAGAATGAACAGACCCATACCAACCAACACAACGGCATAAATTTCACCCGGCAAATTACCGACGAGATAGCCTTGTTCGAATCCGTCAAAGAACAACGCACCAATGGCAATAATTGCCACTGCAGCTGCAAATAGTAAAGACGCCACTCGCTTGGTGCGAACACTAACCAGAGGCAGCATCACCAAAATGATTAAAGATGCCAATAACACAACGCCACTAATGCTGATCACGGCGTAGGAAGATTGGACCAGACTTTGATCCAGGCTAACAACGCTACTTTCGATGGTTTCCATCGCGTCATAATTCGGAATATAGGCATCCAGGCCAGTTGAGGCTGATTCCATCGTTGCTGTTGCTGCTGGCTCGTCATCCGATATTTCAGGGTTAAAAATCAGACCCAACGCCGTGATAGCGAGGATAACCATGAACCCGATCATCGATGCATTAAAATGTTTGAACAGTTGACGAAAGGCATAAATGACAACAACCGCACCGATAATTACGAATAAAATATAGGTACCCGCCGAGTAGGCATCAGCACTGGCCGCCGTTCCCTGGGCTACACCACCGTCACTCAAAATAATGACCGAAGCAGCCGCAAAACCTCGCAGGGGTTCCAGTTGCTGATCCATCGAAGTATGCATAATCACGCCAAGTGCGATCACCGCGAGAATTACAAAAAATACCAGTGGTGATAGATTACTAATATATTTCCGTAACTGCGGTACAGCCACGCTAATCAGCAGCGACACGACCAACATGACACCGTAGGCCAGGTCAGTCACATAACTTTGCACCATGCCGAAATTGAATGTCGATAAGGCGTAGGTAATCAGATAAATATTGAGGGCACCGAGTAAAGAACCGAAGGCTCCGCCACGTCCGCCGGCTAAATTCGCGCCACCCAATACCAGTGCCGTGACTGCCATCAATGTGTAGGTGGTACCCTGCGATGGATCACCCGAGCTAATCAGAGCCGTAAAGGCGATTGCCGCCAAACCCGCGTAAACGCCTCCAATTGCATGCGCGCCAAGTCGAACCATATTAATACGCACGCCACTGGTATATGCCGCACGTTCATCCGAACCCATCAAGCGCAAATGCCCGAAAAATGCGGTACGTGCAATCAGATACCACCCGGCTGTCGCCAATACCAGGATCACCAGCGTGGCGGAAAATATGGTTGTGCCCGCTCCCCAGGGAAACATCCAGTCGGGTGCTACACCACCAGGCCTGGGCATAATAATTAAATTCAAACCCACCAGTGCCAGGTAACCACTCAGTGAAACAATGATGGGCTGCACCCGCACAAAAATGATGATCAACCCGACAAACAATTGATAGGCAACGCCTACTCCCATCGCATATAGAAAAAAGGCGATAGGTGATTCCATGAAGCCAGCGGCATATAACTGAATCATACCAACATTGATGAAGCCGATTAGCGGTCCAATCGATAGATCGACACCCGCGCGACCGGCCATGACAATAATAGTGAGCGCATAGGTTGCCAGAATCAAAGGCGCAACGACGATCACGGCGCTACCGATACCCGCACTCGAAATTAAGTTTGGCCCTCGAATAACCGCAAATATGAGCAGCATGAAAAATATTAATATCGGTACCATTAGATAGGTATCCGCACCAGAGCCTGTCTTTTTGGTCGCTAGTTCGCCCATATCAGAAATACCGAACCTTTATGCTTTTATTTTTGTTACTTTTATCTTTAAAGCTTGTGTCGCTATTTTGGGATTGCTTATCAAAGTCGATAATTTTTATAAAGCCGACATCGGCACCGGTAATTGGCCCAGGTATTCCCCTACTGCTTTCAAAGGCAGTTGGTTTACTGGTTACCATGCTATTTCTCTCAATGGGTTTATCGGAGACAGGCTTTCTAGTTTCGGTAATAACCGCATCTACACGCCTCGGTTGCTGTTCGACTGAACGACTTGACATGCCAGGCTTTTCATTCGCACGCTTTCCTCGTAATGTACGAGTTGCTGCCTCATCCACTTCCAGTGTCTCGATACTTTTGATGATCACACCATAGTCTTCGCGCGCACCTTCGAGCGAAACCAGATTATTTCGGACATCGCGCACCACTTTCTCAACCGGTCGCTGAAATGGATCGCCGTAACCACCGCCACCAGGATTTTTGTTGGTCGCCGTTTCCCCTGGATTAATCGTTGCGATAACGTTTATACGGGTGGTTTCAATGTCACCACCACGGTTAAACTCTACTCGTCCAACTTTTGAATCCACCATTGTCGAATAGGCGTTCGCGGCACCCATGGCGGGTAATCGCCGGCCCTCTCCAAACATCACAAAAGTCATCGGTTCATCGATTGGCTCGACTTCCCAACAGGTGCCAGAACCACCCCTAAACTTTCCTGCACCGCCTGAATCAGTCATTAAACTGTATTGATGAATAATAATCGGGTAGGAATATTCCAGCAGTTCAACATCACCCGAGGTTAACGCTCCAAAACAGGATTGTGGACCGCAGGCGTGCCATCCGTCCTGTTGTGGGGTAGCACCCGCACCGGAAATCAAGGTCGCCAAAACCATAGTGACGTACTCTTCCTCTGTCTGAGAATTCCAGCCGGCTATATTGCAACCGTTGGTATGCCCCCAGGATGCACTGACCCGATCGGGTGCACCCTGTTCGAATGCAAGTCGAACAGCGTCAGTAAGCGTTTCCATTGGAGTGGTCGTACAGTTCACATGCGGTGCCGGTTCTTTAGCATTGCAGAGTGTTCCCTTCTCACCCATATCAACTGTTACACAGCGATACAGACCCTCGTTATAAGGCGGTGGAAGTTGAGCAAACATCATCATTCCGAGATAAACACCGGAATACGAATTACCTTCGTATGAATTTATGAAATAAGGTACTTGTGGTGGGCTGGTAATTCGAATATGGCAGCTATCACCGGTTACGGTTAATTTGGCACTGATGTCCATATCACCAAAATTATGCCCGGCATCTTCGAGTACAGCAGTACCAGAATATTCACCATCAGGAATTTCATTAACTAGAGAACGCATGTGCCGATCGGCCATTGATAACAACTCTTCGATGCAATCCTTTACCTGTTCAGCACCGTATCTATCCATCATCCTGAGCAAGTTACGTTCACCAACCTGGCAGGCACCGATGAGAGCATTGAAGTCGCCTTCCTGATCGCGACGCGCACGCATATTGGTAAGCAACATATTCAGGATATCATTTCGGGGAACGCCTTTATCCCAAAGCTTGATGGGGGGAACACGTAAACCTTCGGCATAAATTTCTTTCGCATCAGGGTTATAACCAGCCGGTACCGGCCCACCAATATCGGTGAGATGACCTTTGCATACCGTCCAGAAAACATGTTCGCCCTTATAGAAAACTGGCTTGTACATACACATGTCGATGATATGACTGCCCATGTATTCAGGGTCGTTATGCAGAAGCAAATCGCCTTCGTTTATATCTCCTTCAAAAAATCCGGATACAGCTTTCATCGCCGGCATCAGCGAACCGAGGTGAATGGGAATATCCTGGCCCTGCATAATCATTTCGGGTTTAGCGTTAAACATCGCCGTGGAATAATCATGAGCAAGATTAAACACACTGGAACGTCCTGTTTTTTCGAGGGCCAGAGTCATCTCGCGTTGGGTTGTTTCAAGTACACCACGTACCACCGATAACGTGATGGGATCAACTTTACTGTTATTGCTCGAAGTCATTACTTCACCCTCGTAATGACATAAGACGCACTTTTATGTAACTCAACCTGCCAGCCGGGCTGAATAACGATGGTCGCGGTTTCTTCTTCAATCACTGCAGGCCCGCTAAAGCGATTACCAGCACTTATTTTCGCGCCATCGTATACCGGTACACTGGTGGATTTACCATCGTCGGAGAATATTAAGTCTCGGTGTGCTTTAACCGCATCTTCGATCCGGCCATTGCCGCCAAGCTCAGATGGATTTGGCCGTTCAACTCGGCCATACATCGTGCTTTCAATATTCACCAGCTCAACTGGGTTGTGTCTTTCAGAATAAGTAAAGAGTTGTTCGTGGCGATCGTGGAAAGCGTCTTTGACCTTTTCTATGGTGCCAGCAGTAATTTCAAAAGATCCGATATCAACCGTGCATTCGTGGATTTGACCGACGTAGCGCATTTCCATACTGCGCTGGATATCGATATCCTTATCCGCAAAACCGTCAGAGTTAAGATGTTCGCTGCCCTTGGTTTCGATATCTTTAAACATGGTATTGATCCGAGCAAAAGTGTCGTTACCTTCAAGTCGCACTGGAATCGTTGCCATGTAGTTATATTTTACGTCCGAAATAATCTGTCCGTAGGCACATAAACCCGATGTTAACTTGGAGGCTACAATCGTATCTATCCCCATTTCAGTCGCCAATGCAGTGATATGCGCACCGGTCGCACCGCCTGCGGCTACCAGTACAAAGTCACGGGGATCGTAACCACGCTCAACCGAAACACGGCGAATACCATTAACCATGTTGTTATTGACGATGGTGAACATGCCATGCGCAGCTTTCTCTACTGAGATATTGAGTGGTCGAGCTATCTTTTCTTCAATAGCACGATAGGAAAGATCTTTATCCAGCGGTAACTTCCCACCGATTAGCCCCGCAGGATTCAAATATCCTAAAACCAGGTTTGCATCGGACACAGTCGGATTCGTTCCGCCACGGCTATAACAGGCAGGACCAGGGTCCGAGCCCGCACTTTGTGGTCCCATCTGCAACAAACCCATATCGTCGATCCAGCCTATCGAGCCGCCACCCGCACCGAGGGTTTCTACCTGGATCATCGGTACGCCTATTCGGTAACGTAGGAAATCGATATTTTTATTTAAATTAGTACTACCGTCTCTGGCCAGAGTGATGTCAAACGAGGTACCACCCATATCGACGGTGATAACGTTTTTATAATTAAACGGTGCACAAACCGATAAAGCCGCCTGCGGTGCCGAAGCGGGCCCCGAATTTATCGCATATACCGAACGATCCGTCATCGCCTGACCGATCGCCAAACCACCATTGGACTGAAAGTAGCGTACTGGATTGACGGCGCCAAGTTGGAGAAAATATTCGTCAATCGCGGTGACGTAAGCTTTGATAATCGGTGCCAGGTAGGCATTGGTTATGGCAGTAGAGGTACGGGTGTATTCTCGAATTTGCGGGTAAAGTTCGCTACCGACAGTAAGAATGATACCGGGCATCATTTCACGCACGATTTCTGCCGCACGGATTTCATGCTGCGGATTAAGTACCGACCAGACAAACGAAACTGCAATAGCTTCGACACCTTCCTTTATAAAGTGCCGGCAGGCATCGCGCACATCTTCCTCGTGCAGAGGTGTTTTTATATCACCATTTGAAATTATTCTTTCACGAACGCCACGCCGCAAATACCGAGGAACCAACATAACGGCGGGGGGATATTCCGGATCATACCTATAGCCATCTTCTTTATGACCAAGGCGAATCTCGATTGAATCCTGGTGGCCGTTGGTAGATATCAATCCAACTTTGGCCCCCTTGTGTTGAATCAGCGCATTTAAACCGACGGTAGTGCCATTGATACACAAATCACACTGAGAGATTACGTCTTTTGGACTGATTCCAAGGTTATCTCCGATCAACTGTAAGCCGCTTTTTATGGCTTCGGTAGGATCGTGTGGCGTCGATAACGTCTTATAAATATCGACTCGCCCAGCGACTCGATCCGCCAGTACAAAATCGGTAAACGTGCCGCCCGCATCGATACCGAGTCGGTATGGCGTCCGCATATTATTTCGATTGCTATTTGATTGCTGAGTCATGTTCAGTCGAAATACCTGATTTTGATATCACTTTGCCCCACACGAGACCGACTCTTTTCTCTGGATTTTTCTTTATCGAAGTCGATAATTTTCATATGACTGGTTTCGTTTCCCGGTTTGTTTACTTCTAATCCGACAATATGCTCGTCGTCTTCGCCTGGCACTTCAAGCATCAAACGACTGAATGCATGCTTATCAGCCAGACTATATTCAGTCGAATTTTGAGTCGGTGTTTGTTCCAGGGGAACAACGCCATCCTGTGATGGTTGAATAGAATCTGAAATTATCGACTCAATTTCATCAAACTGACCGTTATCACTATCTGTGTATCCATCCAGCAAAAAACTATTGCCATTTGAATGACTGCCACACCACGATCCCTTAACTAAACCTGACACATTCATGAGCTGTTCAAAGGCCTGATTGTCACTGCTTGAATAGTTCAAACTGGCGTCAATAAACTCATGACTTACTTCATTTAACCCGGCTGATAGAGCCTGTCGGGTATCAGGAAAAACCATCAACCTGTCGAAATTCATATCATCTTCACGGCTATACTTCTCCGTTTCTGAACCGGCAAATTGACTAACATTATTTTTAGTTTGGTCGCTCATACGCTACTCGAAATAAGATACTTTTATTTTGTCTCGGCCATCCATAGACGATTTATCCTGCTCGTCGAAATCGACGATCTTGATACGACTAATATCGGCACCCCTGCGCACGAAAGGATCTGGTTTTTCATCGATTATGGGCTTCGTGTGTCGAGATTTGGATGCTACTGTTGAGCTCAGACTTTCCGCAACCGGACTTGTGCGCTGATCTCTCACCCGTCCGAACATGCCTTCGAGAATGGCCACAGGCTCAACATCTTCATCAATAAAGGTGTCGAAAATGCTACCGTTACGAAACACCAGAACACGCGAGCAAAAACCGATAAATTCTTCGAGTTCACTAGACATGTAAATAACCGAGTTACCTTCGTCAACAAATTCACGCAGATGTTTGTACAGATCTCGCTTGGTATCGACATCGATACCACGGGCCGGATCATTCAGTACCAGAATTTTGGGGTGTAATGCAAACGAGCGGCCGATGACAACTTTTTGTTGGTTCCCACCACTCAGCGAAGTAATCATATTGGACTTTGGCCCTGTTTTAATCGACAGGCGCTCTACTTCCCAGTCAAAAATATCCGACAAACCCATCCAATCGATGAAACGAACCCCAGGTATGTGGTTATGGGTTCGGTACAGGGGAATCAGTAAATTTTCAAATATACTCATGTTGGGCAAAATCCCTTCGCGCTTGCGGTCTCCCGAAACGAACGAAATTCCCTCAGCTTTTGCCTCATCCAGACTTTTTAAGGCAAGGTATTCACCGCCTTGAGTCTTTATCTCTGGGTAACCAAGCGTCGCTTGTTGGACACCCGCTAAAATACGTACAAAGTCATCCTGACCATGACCATCCAGCCCGGTAATACCGACGATTTCACCTTTCAATAAACCGAAATCTACGGGTCCGCCTTCATCCCAGACCTTCACTTGCCGGGTTCTCAAAGTCACTTCGTTACTGGTGGCCTTATTTGCTACTTCAGCTTTTGCTTTACCCGACTCGGCTCTGCCGGTCATCAGGCTGAGTAAGTTTTCTTCGGTAATCTCGCTTTTGGCGAGAACACCTACATCTTTGCCATCGCGCATAACCGTGGCACGATCACTAATACGAATCAGTTCTGCAATGCGGTGTGTGACGATGAGTATCGCCGCGCCTTTGTCACGGAGCTCGCGCATCTTATTGAACAATCTTTCGGTTGAATCAAAATCGAGAGCAGCCGAAGATTCATCCAGTATGAGTACTTTGGGTTCAGTTAATAATGCCCGGGCAATGGTAATCCAGGCTTTTATACTAAGCGGTAATTCACCCGCTGGCATGAGCACATCGATATCTTCATCGGCGAGTTCGCGCATGAGTGTCTGCGCTTTAACAATTTTTTCTGATGTCGGCATTGATCGCGTCCAGAAGCCATCGACACCAGTAAACAGGTTATCTACGACGGATGCCTCATCGGCGATCATGACTTCCTGGAATACTGTGGCTATGCCGATCGATTTCGACTCAGAGGGTGACGACGGATGATGGCCGAGGATAGAAACCTTGCCTGAATCAAGCGGTAATACGCCAGACAATACTTTGGCAAGCGTGCTCTTACCACAACCATTGCCACCGACAATCGCATGTATCTCACCAAAGTTAGCACTGAACGAACAACCATCCAGCGCTCGGGTTACATCAAATGATTTATGCGCATCTTTAACGTAAAGCTCACCGGGAAAAATTGACAGTGTCTCCGACGATTGATCGGAAACACTGTCATTAAGTCCCTTTAGTGCAGGTGTGGATCCACTAATCATATTCTGCACTGACCGGGCCGAGGAGCTATTGATTACTAAGGCTTGTACATTTCTGGATCGGCTGGACGTAAGAAGAACTTGTCCAGGTATTCCTTCCCACCCCATGCTTCGATTCCGACATGCAACCAGTCGGTAGAGTTACGATCGCAGTTTTCATCAAGAAGCACTTTGATATCTTCGTAAGTTGATTTTACTGTGGGAACCAAAATTGACTGAATCTTTGGCCCCTGCCCCTGCATCGTGCGCATCATAATATTCCATCCAAGTTCGATATCGTCACCTGGAGGCCAGGTTTGAATAGCCGCACTGATATAGTCAGGGTTATTTCTCCAGTAACACAGCGCTCCCAGTTCACCACCAATGGATATCGGGGGAACGTCTCTACCCGATTGGAGTAAAGCTTGAATGACACCTGTCTCACCCGAAGACTGTACTGCGACACCATCGAGCTGACGTGGATGCGTCGCTAGCCATTTCTGTGTTTCAGCCTGACCTACCTGCGAAGTCCACATGTGTGCGATATTACCAACCAATTTAATATCCGGAGACTGCGACAGACCGTCTAAAACGCCGCGGTTCTGTGAATCTGATGCAGAAGCACCTGGAATCCCTTCGATAACAAGTACGTTACCCTTCTCACCAATTTCTTCCGCCATCCAACGACCAATTTCATAACCGGCCTTATGATAATTAACCGAGGAGCTAACCGCATAAGGAGAGGTTACGTAGCCAGTAAATGAAAAGGTTGGTACACCTTTATCGTAGGCATACTTGATGGTTTGATTGAGCGCGGTTGGATTAGAACAACAAATTATGAGTGCATCGACGCCCTGGTCAACCAGTTGTCGCATCTGTTGAATTTGCAATGAATCTTTCAGGTTAGATTGAGTAACAATAATATCTTTAATCAATCCGAGCTTTTGCCATTTGGGAAGCACCTCAGCCAATAAACGCTCCATCGCACCTTTACGCCAGGTATTTCCAGCGTAGGTGCTGGCATAGCCAATTGTCCAGGGGGGTGGACGCTTACTTTTCCAGTCCCTGTAAAGACTAGCTTCGGTTGGTTGTGCCGGATCCGTTAGCTTGGGATCATATAAATCCGCGCGAATATCTGCCGGTATTTCATCCAGCCCTAGCGCAAAAGACGTAGAAGTAAATCCCAGCGATAAGATAAAGTAAGCAAATAGCTGAATGGTTTTTTTCACAATAAATCCTCCAAAACATAAGTACATGATTGAAAACATGGAAAGTTCTGAATCTAAGCTGGGGGAACTTTTAAAGTGGAATATCGACTTCAACTACAACCCCAGACCCACATACAGGTGATTTCTAATTTCAAATCACTATCGCATGCCCATTGATAATAATTTTTATATGACTTTAGTTATAAACTATTACCTTAGATCTATATCTTACATATGCCATTCAGAAATGCAATAATTCATGCAACTATAAGGCATATACCGCAATCTGGCTGGTCATAGGCCTTATTGTTCGTACTCGAACGGGTTTTATGAAGAAACTAGGTAATACTTTCAATCGTTTCTCCCTTGATCAAAAGGTTATTACCCTGATTGCCATTGAAGTAGTGGTCTTTTGTGTAATCACCTGGGTTGCTTATACGCAGGTGAAAACTGTCGGGAATGAAATCAGACAGATTAACTACGTCACGACGCCTCTGTCAGATTCGATCAGAAATATGCAGGCTCGAATTGATCTGCTACATCTCAATGTTCAAATGATTTCCGCCAGAGACTTCCAGTACAACACACCGTATACAATTAATTCCGTTTACCAAACCGTTGTCATCAGTTATCAAAAGAATCTGAAAGGTCTGTCCGCCGAATTTGAGCGGTTTAAAGTATTTATTCGTAAACCCGATGCACAACAATCTGAACAGGTTAACGTTCTAGCGCTCTATACCGACGGACTACTGGAAAAACTTTCAAATCTAACCGCGGCAGTTCAGAACCATCGTTCTACTCTGGCAAGACAATTTAAAGTCATGAATTCGCCAAAACAGACAATCAGTGCCATTGATATTGCGAAGATAAAGGCCGTAGATGTGCTTTTACAGGAAAATTTATTTGCTCTGATTTCTGAGTTCAAATCGATGCGCCAGGGTGCAAACAAGAATGCAATTTATGTTGAGCGTATTGCCATCGGGTTTATTGTTTTATCCTCGATCGCGGCATTTATGTTTTTTATTATTACCCTGTTATTGATTGTTCGAAAAAATATCTCGAAACCATTGCAATTGCTAACAGACACGATAAATGCCTTTACTGCATTACATCAGGTAGACGAATCTGAATTCGAAAAAGTACTGATGCAAAGAGGTGATGAACTGGGTCGTTTAAGCCGTAGCTTTAACCGACTCAAGTATGACCTCTGGAGCCAGGGCCAGGATCTGCACGATGCAAAAGATGAAGCAGAAAAAGCAAATCGAGCTAAGACTGACTTCCTTGCTGCAGCTAGCCACGACTTACGCCAGCCACTGCATGCTATGCAAATGTACATCGCTGCATTACGGGAAAAATCAGACAATCCCGAAGCGTCTGAAATTATCGACAATATTGATGCCGTTTCTGTTTCAACGGCGAGATTACTGAGCGCTCTGCTTGATGTTTCACAACTGGAATCCGGGGCCATTAAACCGCAATTTGAAGATTTTGCGATACAAGATTTACTACGCCGAATTTATCGGTCATTTTCACCCGCTGCAAAACAAAAAAAACTCGACTTCCGATTAATCCCCTGTAGCGCCACTGTCACTAGTGACCCTGTATTACTCGAACGAATATTAGGGAACTTCATGTCAAATTCGATTCGATACACGCACACTGGCCGAGTGCTAATTGGCTGTCGCCTGCGAGGTGATTTCATTTCAGTGGAAGTTTGGGATACAGGCATCGGCATTCCAGAACATGAAACGCTGGCCATTTTTGAAGACTTCCATCAAATCGATAACCTTGAAAGAGACAGGAGCAAAGGCTTAGGTTTAGGCCTGGGAATCGCTCAACGGCTCAGCGACTGCCTGAATCATAAAATTGAATACAGCTCCAATCTTGGCAAAGGTTCGAGATTTAGCGTTCTAGTGGCCAAAGGCAAGCCACCACTTAACAAAACATTAGAAGTCATACAGCGGGAGCAAAGTCCATGGGGGCTGTCCGATGTATGCGTTCTACTGATAGAAGATGATAAGGAAGTGCTTCAGGCAACCCAGCAATTACTCATATCCTGGGGCTGCAAAGTCTATCTGGGACGCCACCTCGAGGATGTAATGCGGGTAATCGAAGAACCTGATATTTCGATACCCGATATCATCATTGCTGACATGCGTCTGCCAGGCGATATCAATGGCATGGAAGTCTCGACACGCGTTCAGTTAGTGCTCGGTCGAGCAATCCCAACCGTCATGGTGACCGGTGACGTAGAAGCGAATCACATTAGAGACATTGCCGACCAGGGTTATCGTGTTTTGACCAAGCCCGTGCAACCCGCCAAATTACGAGCACTGATTTCACATCTAGTGCATCCTTAATTTTCAATGCCTGGATAAGCACCATACCCGGCTTTTCATTGATGACCGGGTCACCCTGCCAGGATCGACAGGCTAGTTTCTGAAACTATTCTTGCCGCTTCAATTCAGTAAACTTCATTGCAGCCTCAGTTCGGCTCGAGACTTTTAACCGGGTAAAAATGGCCGAAACGTGCAATTTAATGGTTCCTGTTGTTAAACCCAATTCATCCGCAATGGCTTGATTAGATTTGCCTAAAATGAGGAATTCAAGCACTTCTATTTGCCTCGGTGTTAGTCCGAATTTACCTTCGGCTTTATTTTCGACCACATTGTTATCCGTGACATGACTAAGGTTTAACTGCAGGACATGTGGAGGAACATAGACACCCCCAGCTAGCACCAGCTGTATTGCCCCGACGGTTACATCTGGTGACGAAGATTTGGGAATAAACCCCATAGCACCGGCAGCAAGAGCGTTACGTATAGAGTTCAAGTCTTCACTGACCGAGACAATAATAATTGGGACTCCGGGCGAGGAATTCCTCATTGCCTTGATATCAGACACGCCGCGCATACCCGGCATATTCAGGTCTAGCAATAATAAATCTACCGACTCGTTTTGTTCGAGATATTCTGTTACCTGAGACAGGTTATTAGCCTCGAGCACTACGGCACCCGGAGTCGCCATTTCAATTAAAAGCGCCAAACCGCCTCTTATCAACGCATGATCGTCAGCCACTACAACCCTCAGGGCGGATAGATCAACTGCTATTTCTGGGTTAAAACTTACCACTTTATCGCCTGCATCCCGTTAAGGTCTCAATTGTACATTGTCCAGTCAATACAGATAGACGTGCTCGCATCACTGACTTGTGTAACAATCGAATACTTTAGTCGATCCTGAATATATAGTTTACATATTCTTAATTACCCATTCTCAGATCTAATAATTGGTCAGAGCCTCTATTAACCCGTTTTTTGGATGACTCGCAGTATTATGAACTCAGCGCTCTTTGCATGAATAGTAATAGAACCATCAAAAGAGAACTCTCGAAACGATCAATCCAATGGATTAATCTTGTTTGCTTGCTGCTGTTTATAGTTACCTATGTCTTTTTCCAACGAGCGCGAGCGGAAGAAAAAAACTGGTGGCCCGTCAAAATCAATGTACTCAATCCTGCCTGTACGAGTGGTTATCCCACTTGCTGGACCGGTCACCGAAACGAGACTTTTAAACCCGAACTGGTTGATTATATCCCCCTTCGCCGAAATGAAGTCGAGACAAAACACCATATCTGCGTTTCTTTTCCGCACATGAAAGATTCATATTTTGCTGGCGTCGCTTATGGCGTAATAACAGAAGGCGAACGTCTCGGCCAAAAGATTACTCTGGTGGAAGCGGGTGGCTACACCAATCTCGAAAAACAGTTGAATCAAGTCGAAGACTGTATAGCTAACGGCGCCGAGGCTCTGGTGATTGCACCGATATCAAGCGATGGCAATGCGAAACAAATTGAAGTTATTCGTGCCGCCGGGATTCCTGTCGTCGTCATTATCACTGATATCAATACAGCAGTAGATGCCTATTCGATACAAAGCTTTTACAACATGGGATACATATCCTGTAAATGGGTTGCTGATCAGCACCCTGCTAAAAGCCAAAAATCAGGTGAAAAAATAAAAGCCGTCTGGTTTCCTGGTCCGCCTGGCGCGGGCTGGTCGGTTTCAGGTAACAAGGGTTGCCGGGATGCGGTAAAAGGAACTTCAGTAGAAATCCTCGAAACTCGCTGGGGTGATACAGGCAAGATTATCCAACTGGAATTGGTAGAGAATATTTTGCAGACAATGACTTCAGGTGAGGAAGTCGAGCTCGATTATATCATTGGTACCGCCACCACAATCGAAGGCGCGGTAGGTTCGATTCGTGAAAGGGGACTCCAAAAACAGATCAAGCTGGTTGCTTATTACTACACACCCGGCATGAACATTTTCCTGAAACGAGGATCAGTCGCAATGGCACCGTCTGATCAAATGATTACCCAGGCTCGGGTCGCAATCGACCAAGCAGTGAGATTACTGGAGGATAAAAAAATGGCCACCGGTGGCAGGCCGGAATTTAATAATAGTGATCGCCTTACTGAGCATGCACAGCCTTTGATAATAATTGTAACACCGGACACCGTTGATAATTTTGACTCATCGACCACGCTAGCACCCAAAGGCTGGATCCCGGTCTTTTCGGTTGACTAATTTTCAGTCAACCAGGTGGGGTGTCAATAATGAAAATAAAATCTGAAAATACTTTTGGATCGTCCAGACGTTCTTTTAGGGATACTCAACCTGCTGAACACATCCCTACCCAACCCGGGCATCTGTTAAAACTCGAAGATATTACTAAACAATACCCAGGTACTCTCGCACTGAACCGGGTCAATTTCGATGTTCAGGCGGGGGAAGTACATGTTCTGTTTGGTGAAAACGGCGCGGGTAAATCCACCCTGATTCAAATAGTGGCTGGTGTCATACAGCCTTCGTCCGGTAAAATTTTTTTAAACGGTGAAGAGCTCAAAATTCATTCGGTTCACCACGCTCGCGAACTTGGTATCAGTGCTGTATTTCAGGAGTTTTCACTCATACCCCAACTCACGGTAGAAGAAAATCTGTTTTTAGGCTCTGAAGTTCTTCTGGGTCCATTTATCAAAAAAAAACTTTTGCACAATCGCGCCTGCGAAACGTTAGATCGACTCGGATTTGATTTGCCACCCGCAAAAAAGGTGATGCATCTGTCTCGTGCGGAGCAGCAAATGGTTGAGATTGCCAAAGCGTTTCGTACCAAACCATCAATCATGATTCTCGATGAACCAACTGCATCACTCACCGAGCAAGAAGCCGATCGACTATTTGGCATGATCGAGATACTCAAAGAAGAAGGTATTGGTATCATTTATATCACCCACCGGACTAATGAAATTCACCGAATTGGCGATCGTATAACCATTCTACGTGATGGCAAATACGTCACCACTGTTTCTGTTGCAGAGACCAGTGAGGAAAAACTGGTCGAGTTAACCGTTGGCCGACAAATCAACCAGATATTTCCAGATATAAACATACGGCCGGGACGGTCGGTCCTTAAGATAGAAAACCTGACACTGGCTAATCAAGCGGTGCAGGACATTTCAATTAATGTTCGAGCTGGAGAAATTGTCGGTATCGCAGGTTTGGTAGGTTCTGGAAAGTCAGAATTAGGGCGTGCCAGCTTCGGTTTAAACAAAATCCAATCCGGTTCAATTTCATATCTTGACGATAAGGTTTTTGATAGCGAAAAACGCATTAACGAAATAAGCCCGCGTGCGATGCTTGATCGGGGTATGTTGTATCTACCCTCAGACAGGCGACTTGAAGGTCTTATCATGATGCAAAACGTGCGCGAAAATGTGTCCCTGTCTTCGCTCAGATTACCAAAGTTTTCCAGCGGTTTTCTACTACATCGTAAAAGCGAAATTGATATCGTCAGTGAAGTAGCCCAGCGACTGGGACTCAATCCTTCAAATATTGAAAACCCGTTAGAGCATTTATCCGGAGGCAATCAACAGAAAGTTCTGGTTGCAAAGAGCCTGGTGCGTGATGTTAAATTATTTATCCTGGATCAGCCTACGGTGGGTATCGACATCGGTGCCCGTGTTGAAATATACCAGTTGATTCGAGACGTATGTGAAGCGGGAGCGGGGGTTTTACTGATTTCGTCCGATTTGGCGGAAATAGTGAATTTAAGCCATAGAGCTTATGTTCTTCATCGTGGCAAGCTAAAGATTGAACTCGCTCAGGAAGAACTTTGTGAGCAGGCTATATTAAAAAACTTTCTTGACCAGACAATTTCCGAAACATGAACAACGAAAATTATAAAGCGACCGACCTGCCCGATACATTCTCGATTACGGCGAAAATAAAACGGATTGCCTCAATACTATTTATTAAAGGCGGTGTTTTACCCTGGTTTCTGTGCATCGCGGTAATCGGATTCAGCCTCTCTAACGAAAACTTCCTGACAGAAAGAAATCTGTTTGGTATATCCCGACAATCTACCTATTTAATTCTGGTTGCTATGGCACAGATGATCGTCATGCTAACGGCAGGTCTCGATTTATCAGTCGGCGTCATGCTGGCGATGACATCAGTTATCTCATCGATGACTATGGTCTCTCTCTGGTCCGGTTATGGCACGGGATGGGAGTCGGTTTTTATTGGTTGTTTAGCAGGCATGGGCGCAAGCATTAGCATTGGTGCCATCAACGGAATTGGTGTTGCCATTTTTCGTGTCCCACCTTTCGTTATGACCCTCGCCGTTTCATCTATTGTATTTGGGCTGGCTCTGACTATCACAGGTGGAACTCCCATTTATGGTGTGCCCGACGTGTTTGCCAATGTATTTGGCTATGGGCAAATGGCCGGAATACCCGTCCCCGTCTGGATCACCGCACTTTGCGTCAGCATTATTTACGTCTTCATAAACTGGACACCGATGGGTCGATATCTCTATGCCATCGGCGGTAATGTAAGAGCCGCCGCTCTTTCCGGAATCAATACTCGATTTTATCTGGTGGGTGCTTACATACTCTCATCCGCCATTACGGGTATCGCCGCCCTATTACTGACTGCCAGGCTTGAAAGTGGTGAGTCAAACATTGGGGCGAACTATCCCCTGCTTTCGATCGCCGCCTGCGCAATCGGAGGAGTTAGCTTGTTTGGTGGCGTGGGTCGACTGTCCAATGTTGTACTCGGTGCCATATTTATCATCCTGATCCAAAATGGCATGAATTTGCTACGTATTAATTCCTATCTGCAAATGGTCGTCATCGGTGTCCTGTTAATAGTCGCGATTATTGCCGACAATTTTCGACAGCAATTGATCTTGACCATCAAGTGAGCGAATAAAGATAAAACTAGTCGATGAGGTGACTCAGTTGAAACGGAAATCCTCCGCTCAACTCAGTGAATGCTTTGGCCGATTTATTCCAAAACAATATCTCCAGCCTGGCCAATCTGGCAGTTTAAGTCGCCAAGAGGGGCGCTACAGTAACGAAAATACGTTTTGGGCTTTTCTTTCTCAAGTTTTAGACAGTGATGATGGTTGCGAGGAAGTAGTTCGTAAACTACAGGCCCTTGCGTCAATGAAGTCCATAAACCTGCCGCCCTCATCAACATCGGCTTATTCCCTGTAAGTAATAAACTTGACTTAGCCAGCCTTGAAACAATCTGCCAACACACCTCAAATCAGCTTCAGGCAAAATCGGAGCCAGATTGGCTAAATGGCCGGCGGGTTATCGTAGTGGATGGCACTGGGGTCAGTATGCCGGATACGAAGAAAAACCAACGCGTCTGGCCACAGCAACGTAACCAAAAACCCGGGCGCAGTTTCCCGCAAGCAGCCGTCTGTGCCTGCTTTTGCCTGCAAACCGGTGCATTGTTATGCTATGAGCCAGGCAACAAGAAGAGTCATCAGCTACCGATACCGAGGCGACAGTGAAGTACCTTTAAAGCCGGTGATATCTTCCTGGGAGACAAAGGGTTTTGCAGCTATATTGAACTATCTTCGTTTAAGGATCAGTGCGTCGATTAGGTGGTAGCGCTGGCTCGACGTACCCCTGCTAGCGAGGCTGAATTGCGCTAAGATATTGGGCGAAAGTGACCGCTTAATTAAATGGAAAAAACCAGTCAGTACCAAGGTATATAGTTTCTCTTTGGTTGATTGGGAGCAGTTGCCAGACACGCTATTACTGAGACGGGTTAAGGTCATGGTGAATCAACCTCGATTTAGAACGCAATGTTGCCGCAAAAGCTTCGTATATTGGTCTGGTATGTTCTTCAATTAATGCTTTTACAATAGAATTTATCTATCGTAAAAATATATTTATTTGATTGGTGGCTATGATTAACGGATGTTAATGTATCTACTGCGTGTAAGTACTTTTTAAATTATTGACTAAATAGATACGGGAGAAATTAGTTATGAGTGAATCACTCAATACCGGCAAGTGTCCAGTTATGCATAATACCAGTCAAGCGACTGGGAGCTCAGCCAATCAGCATTGGTGGCCTGAGCAGCTGAACCTTAAAATTCTAAATCAAAATTCTCCATTGGTTAATCCAATGGGTGATGCATTTGATTATGCCGCACAGTTTAAAAAACTGGACCTGAAAGCCCTTAAAAAAGACCTGACTGTTTTAATGACCAGCTCTCAAGATTGGTGGCCTGCAGATTATGGCCACTACGGCGGTTTTTTCGTTCGTATGGCCTGGCATAGTTCGGGTACTTATCGAACCTATGATGGTCGCGGTGGCGCTTCAACGGGCTCGCAGCGTTTTGCACCCCTTAATAGCTGGCCAGACAATGGCAACCTGGATAAAGCTCGCCGATTACTGTGGCCCGTTAAGCAAAAATATGGACGTCAAATTTCCTGGGCAGACCTGATGATTCTTACCGGTAATGTCGCGATGGAATCGATGGGATTTGAAACATTTGGTTTTGGTGGCGGACGTGCCGATGTTTGGGAGCCTGAAGAAGATATTTACTGGGGCCCTGAAACTGAATGGCTTGATGACAAACGTTACAGTGGTGAACGAGAATTAGCGACGCCATTGGGTGCGGTACAAATGGGTTTAATTTATGTCAATCCAGAAGGACCAAACGGTGTACCTGATCCGCTCAAATCTAGCTTTGATATACGTGATACTTTTTCTCGCATGGCAATGAATGACTACGAAACGGTAGCATTAGTTGCCGGTGGACACACCTTCGGAAAAGGCCACGGCGCAGGACCAGAGGATAAAGTGGGTGTTGAACCTGAGGGTGCTCCTATCGAACAAATGGGTCTTGGGTGGATTAACTCACACGGCACAGGTAAAGGCGGCGATACAACCACTGCTGGCTTTGAGGGTGCCTGGACAGTCAATCCAACCCAGTGGGATATGGGCTATTTTGACGTACTACTCGGCTACGACTGGGAACAAACGACCAGTGCGGCAGGCCACGTACAGTGGACACCAACGGCAGCGTCTAATGCTGAGCAGCCAAAAGCTGCCCATGATGCATCACGCACCGAACCATTGATGATGACCACTGCCGATATGGCGCTTAAACTCGATCCAGAATATGCGAAGATTTCAAAACACTTCCATGAAAACCCTGTCGAGTTCGCCGACGCCTATGCAAGAGCATGGTACAAACTTACTCACCGTGATATGGGGCCTATTGCTCGCTATCTGGGTGAAGAAGTCGCCTCCGAAGAACTCATCTGGCAAGATCCCGTGCCCGCAGGTACCACGCTGAGTGACGCAGATGTTACAACCCTTAAAGGCAAGATATTAGGATCAGGTTTATCTGCACAAGCGCTAATATCAACAGCCTGGGCGTCGGCTTCTACCTTCCGCGGTTCAGATAAACGTGGTGGTGCTAATGGTGCTCGTATTCGCCTCGCACCTCAGAAAGACTGGGAGGCAAACAATCCCGATCAACTGGCTAAGGTATTAACAACTCTCGAAGGCATTCAAAGTGATTTTAGCGGCAACGTGTCTTTAGCCGACCTCATCGTGCTGGGTGGTAGCGCAGCGATTGAGAAAGCTGGTGGCGTCAAGGTGCCATTTACATCAGGTCGCGGTGATGCGTCGCAAGCGCAAACCGATGCAGAATCATTTGACGTACTCGAGCCTAAATTTGATGGCTTCCGTAATGTTAAAAATACCAAAGACACGCGTTCAACCGAAGCTCTGTTAGTGGATAAAGCCCAATTACTGACGTTGACCGCGCCAGAGATGACCGTTTTAGTCGGCGGTCTTCGCAGCTTGAATGTTAATGCCGATGGTTCTAAGCATGGTGTATTCACTGACAAGCCAGGCACACTGAGTAATGATTTCTTCAAGAATGTTCTTGATATTGGTATTGAGTGGAAAGCCACTGATAAATCACAGGAAGTTTTTGAAGGTCGTGATCGTGCATCAGGTAACGTGAAATGGACCGGCACACGTGCTGATCTGGTTTTCGGTTCAAACTCAATCCTACGGTCGCTTACCGAAGTGTATGCCGCTGATGATGCAAACGATAAGTTTGTAAATGACTTTGTAGCCACCTGGACTAAAGTGATGAATCTTGATCGCTTTGATTTAGCTTAATATTTAGAAACAGTAAGTTATAAAGGCGCTGCATCTGCAGCGCCTTTTTTATGTTCGTCACAAACCATTAATTCAAAGAAGTTAATAGCAAGTATCGAATCTCCTCGAGAAGAACGTGCGCACCAAATTAGAATTAAAAGATTATTACTAGATCAAGTTGCATGGCATAGGTTATCGCCTGGTGTATCAGGTTCGAGATAACGAATTAATCGTGTCTGTTGTAACCGAGGTAATGATCCATCTCAGCCTTTAACGCGGCTTCAACGGTCAGATTAGTGAGGAATGCACTCAGGCTGTTGAGGTCTTCTGGGGTCTTAACATCTTTGGCTAATTCACTGGCCAATGCTTTTAGTTTATCTATATTCATTTTACTGCTCATTGTTTTACCTATGTATCAGGTTATTGATAATGAGCAGTTACACAATTAATTTTACAGGCTCTTCCGAATCTCATTTCAATACTCTTCACAATCCGACTGATGGTCGTATAGTGCTCACCAATCTCTTTCAAGGTGTGCCCGCCCGATCGACAGGTTTGATAAATTTTCAGCTTTTCATCATTATATTTTGCCTGATAAAAATGAATCGGTATTACGGTTTTTCCTTTTTGCAAAATCGGTATGTCGTCTAACGATGCTTTTTCTTTTAGCACTTTCTCAAGCCTGGCAATAAATTTATCGCCCTCCTAAATAGATTTGATGTCGCAGGTTATCCCAGATGGGGCAAGTCCGATAACTTCCCGAATAAAGTCCACGTACCTCGTTCTGGCTCATTTGCGTTGCAAGCTGAAGCGGCTCAGTATCCAGTTAACTTGCAGCCAATCTGGTGGGGTGTTCACTCCTATCATGGATAGATAACTACTCCATGGCAATTCGCGCATATCCTTCATCATATGTGCTCGAATTGGGTTTAAGTAAGTAATTGTCTTTATCGACCAAGATTGCTTTATTTCTCCGCTGGAAAACATGTCTGACCCGATTAGGTTGGCGATCGTAATATTGGGTATAAACCCATTGAGCTGACGCATACCTTTTGACAGGTTTCCTTCGGGGTTTCAATCATAATGTGATAATGGTTATGCATCACCAACCACACTAACTACCTTGTCTCCGACGGCAAGGGTTTATTACACATTTCATCCGTATTTCAATCAAACCTTCAAGGTCCTACAACGAGCCAGCGGGAAGGCCGGACAGGTCACCGTTGAGTTGTCGCCAGGAAAAACATTAACACTGCCATTGTGGATGCTTC
>JBLIOG010000015.1:0-32877 GCA_047639625.1 Gammaproteobacteria bacterium | reverse complement strand
ATGGCGAGGCTTGACAAACTGGGGGCGGCAAAAGAAATCGCGCAGTTGGGCGCAACACTCGGACGAGAATTTACCTATTACCTGATAAACAGCATCGTGCAAATGGGTTCGACCGAATTACAGCAAAATTTGAGCCGACTTTGCGAGGCGGGTTTGTTGTATCAGCAGGGCCAAGTTCCCGATCAGATTTACATATTTAAACATGCATTAATACAGGACACAGCGTATGACTCGCTACTTAAAAGTAAGCGTCGCGCATACCACAAACATATCGCACAAGTGCTTGAGGCTGATTCCCCGGAGCTAGGTGTAGAACGACCGGAATTGCTGGCCCATCATTTTTCTCGAGCAGGTTTATTACAGCCCGCGATTGGTTATTGGCATGGCGCGGCATTACAGGCTGTCGATCGTTCTGCCAATACTGAGGCGATCGATCACCTCAATCACGGCCTGTCTTTACTACCAGGGCTACCCGATACCCCGGAGCGCATACAGCTTGAGATTAAACTACAGGTTGCACTTGGAGCACCATTAATCGGTGCAAAGGGCTATGCGGCTCCAGAGGTCGAAATAGCCTTCGCGCGTGCGCAGCAACTGTGCCAACCACTCGGTGAAGCCCCCGAACTTTTTCGCGTACTATCGGGGTTAGGTTCATATTATCTGATTCGCGCAAACCTTGAAAAGGCCAGAGAAAATCAATCGCAATGTTTAAAAATCGCGCAAACCAGAAAGCAGGTAGCACTACTACTGGAAGGCCATAGCTGGTTGGGAACAACGCTGTTCTATCTCAATAATTTGAACGACGCCAAAAAGCACCTGCATCAGGCTATAGACCTTTACAACTTGCATGAGCATCGTACGCACGGTTTCAAGTATGGGCTCGACCCAGCGGTACTCAGTCACGTTCATATCGTGTGGATACTGTGGTTGCAGGGCCATACCGAACTCGCACAACAGGAACAGAAATTGGTGAATGAGCACGTTGAAATTCTTGACCATCCTCTCAGTACCATTCATACACTCAATTTCGAAATCGTGCATCACTATTTTCGCGGTGAAACTGAGATTATGCAGTCGAAAGCCGAAGAACAAATTCGACTCGCCAGTCACCATCAGTTTCCTCATTACGTGGCTTACGCAACGATAATGCGTGGATCAGCTCTAGCGCAACAAGGGCAACTTGCAGCCGGTATCGAGGAAATGCAACGCGGTATTGCCGCCCGTCAGGAAACAGGAGCTGAACTAGCTCTGCCTCTGTTTTTGAGCCAATTGGCCGATGCTTACAATAAAAAGGGACAAACAGACCGAGGTTTGGAGATACTCGCCGATGCAATGTCAATAGTCGAAAAAACTGGTGAGCGCTGGTGGCAACCGGAATTGATTCGACTGCACGGCGAGTTGTTATTAGCCCAGTCGGTTAACAGTAAAGACCCCGATAAAAAATTACATCAGGCTGAACAATGCTTTCAAAAGGCGGTCTTACTCGCGCTTTCACAGAATGCCAGATCCCTGGAGATGCGTGCATTGTCCAGTCTGAACGAGTTAAAAGCAGCATCAGAATAAGCGCGGACGGGTGCAACCAAAAAATTGGTAACCACGATCAGCTAAGATATGGGATACTCGCCTCTATCAATAAAATAATAAATAAGCCTAAAGGAGGATATCATGCGCTTAGTAACACTTCTGTCCCTGTCCCTGTCCCTGTTAACAGGAAATGTACTGGCTTCTGATCACCTTGATTCACAATACATCGACGAACTTCCCAAAAGGGATATCGGCGACCTGTTTGTCTGGAGCGGAGTAGAAAAAGGAAACCCGGTGTTTCTCATGAGCTTAAATCCCCTTATTAGCGGTACAGCACCCAAATCTAAACTGTTGCTAGACCCGGAAGTGCTCTACGAATTTAAAATCGACACTAATGGTGATTCCGAGGCGAATATTGCTTATCAATTAACAGTCGAAGGAAACACGCATCCTCAAACTCTGACCCTGTACAAAGCTGAGGGCGATAACGCACAAAAAAACATCGTAATAAATACGTCTGAAATAATTGCTAATGGTAAATCTACTCCCCCGGGCAAGGTTCCGAACATAATATCAGACAAAGCTTCGGCGAGGCTGTTTGTCGGGGCCAGGCAAGATCCATTCTTCTTTAATTTTAAAGGCATAAAATCACCAGTCGCCCTCTCCCTGCGTTTTGCGCTTGGCGACGATGGCCTGCCGTCTGATGGCACAGCTGCAAATACATTCGGTCCCACTAACATCACTGCAATTGTTCTTGAAGTACCTGAACTGAAAGGTAAAAAATTCGGTGTCTGGGCGACAACATCGGTAAACGGCCTGCAGGTCGATCGATGTGGACGTGCCTCGATTACGGCAATATTTATCCCAAACACGCCGCCTGGCAGAAATCCTGAATATTACCCTTACAATAATAAAGGAGCTAATGCCATTGCTAATGGCGACCCGCAAGATTTCCCAAAGCAAGTCTATAACTCAACCAGTCCGGTTAATGATCGCGACAATTACGGCGAACTATTTAAACGGCGATTGAGGCAGTTGCAGGTCGGTGAAAAAAATATCAACAAACTTGCAGATTTCTTTTTACCCGATATCCAGGGTTACGATCCGAGCCGGTTACTGGGATATCCTAATGGTCGGAACCTTGAGGAAGACGCCGTGTACTGGACGATCAAAGAGCTCAACCCTTTCATGTTATCGACAGATAAAAGTCTTTCTCTTCCCGAGAGGAACATGCAGCCCCTCAGTGATGAGTTCCCCTATGCGGCGCCACCAGTGGGCTACTAGAAACAACGAGTCTACGCACGCACAGACGAAGACGAAACAATATGATTACAACCATACACGATACCATTTCGGGTATGCATGGGTTTACGGGTCTAGGCATAAGCCAGCCTGGATCCGTTCAACACATAGTTTTTGGTCTGAATCAGTTTAAAAAAATAAACCGGTTTAACAGGTCAGGAGAAAGAATCCAATGAGTCACCCCAAAAATAAGTCGATAGACCATGCCAGAAATATTAAGAAATATTTTGATTCGTCTAATAAACTGACAGCAAAACCACCCGAGGTAGCAGCCAATTCACTGGCCGCCTGGTTCCTCGGACCAAAAGCCGAAAATAGGGAAATGCTGTCAGAATTTGTCCAGCTGGCTGTCGACGCTCACTGTAAAGACCGCGAAGATTATTGCCCCGAAGATCCCGTCTTTGTTACCGAAGCTATCAAAAAATCTTCCGAATTCTGCAATACCAAGGCTCATTTTACCCAGGAGCTTGATAACTTGTTAAACGAGCTAAGAGGTTCAATTCCGCTGGCGAGTTATCGAAATCAATCGCATATGTACTGGGATATTACTATGCCGGGGGCCGTGGGTTACTTTGCGGCGATGCTCTACAACCAGAATAACGTTGCAGCTGAAGCCTCACCAGTGACTACCTACCTTGAAATGATTGTTGGCAACGACCTTTGCAAAATGCTCGGCTACCACGTGCCGACAGATGAACAGGTCGAACGAGGTGTCATCAAACCCTGGGGGCATATTACCTGCGATGGATCGGTAGCAAACCTTGAAGCCATGTGGGCCGCTCGCAACCTGAAATATTACCCGGTCACTATAGCCGAAGCACTAAAGAACGAACCCAGCCTCGCGGATGCACGCAATTTGCGCGTGCCGCTACTCGACCGTACTGAGCATGTGCGCTTAATCGACTTGGATAGCTGGGCTCTGCTGAATCTACGGGTCGACGATATCATAAACCTCACGACACGAATTCAACATGACTATGGCATATCAGCAGATGTGTTGACCCAGGCGCTGGTTGACTACAACATGCAGACTGTCGGGATTGGTGAATTCTATCGCCGATATCTGGCCGATTTACCTCACCAGATGCCGTTGATTTTTGCGCCCTCCACAGCGCACTACTCCTGGCCCAAAGGCGCTGCCATATTAGGTCTTGGCTCGAAGACGGTGGAGAAGGTCAGGGTTGATCTGGACTGTCGGATGAGTGCAATTCACCTGCGATCAAAACTCGATGAATGTCTTGCAAAAAAACAGCCTGTTCTGCAGGTCGTCGTGGTAATCGGAAGCACTGAGGAAAGCGCTGTCGACCCACTGGCGGAAATTGTTGCAATGCGTGAAGAATATCGACATTACGGACTGGAGTTTGCGCTGCACATCGATGGTGCCTGGGGTGGCTATTTTGCCTCCATGTTACGGGGTAACACGCCTGCATCCGATGATATTGCGAATATCTTGCCGACCGTTGAAAATCTTGAGAGCACCCCGGTAATGGCGATGAACAGTTATCTGCGGAAACAATACGAGGCATTCGATCAAGCTGACACCATTACCGTTGACCCTCACAAAGGCGGTTATCTGCCTTATCCCGCCGGTGCACTTTGCTATCGCAACGGTACAATGCGTAATCTGGTGTCTTTTGCTGCACCCGTGGTTTATCACGGTGGCATCGACCCAACTGTGGGTATCTACGGCGTCGAAGGTTCGAAACCCGGAGCCGCCGCTGCGGGCGTGTACCTTAGCCACCGCGTCATACCCACTGACGCCAGTGGTTACGGAAAAATTCTCGGCAAGTGCTTCTGGAACAGCAAACGCCTGTATGCCGAGGTAGTAACTATGGCGAAAGAAGAACACCCATTTGTAGTCGTGCCGGTTCAGCGCCTGCCCGCGGAAAAACAGGGCAAAAGCCCGGGTGAAATTCAGCAACAGCTCAATGAGATTTATCTTGATATGGTCAAGCGCGAGTCCAACGAAGACTTGCTGGAGTGGTTTAGCGTAAACCCAAAATCATGGCAATTATTTCAGGAAATGGGTTCCGATCAGATTATTATAACCTATGCCTTTAACTTCAAACGAAATGACAACAACCTGAATACCGACATCAATCTCTGTAACCAGTTGAATTTTGAAATCTTTAATAAACTCAGCCTGCACGACTATGCCGTAAAAAAGAAGTACGGAAAAGTGCCGGATACGAAGATGTTTGTCACCCAGTCTTCATTTGATGTCGACAGCTATGGTCAGGACTTCGTCGATAATTACGCAAGACGACTTGGGCTCGATCAGACGCCTGGTGCGTCTATTTCATTTCTGATTTCGACGACTCAAAACCCATGGATCACAAATACAGAACAAGGTAACTTTATTCCTAAAGTAGTAGATGTGCTACGCGAAACGGTTATCGAGTGCATTGATATTATTAAAGAAAAATATCCCAACGCCGTTTAATCGTAAGCCATCTTGAGTGGCGTACAAGCCAGGAATTTAATCTATGCCTGAACCCGACACCAAACCTTATGGTGCCTGGAAGTCCCCCGTTACCGCAGCGTCTATCGCAGCGGGTACTATCGGATTTCAACAGATAACGCTTGATCAGGAGGATGTCTACTGGGTAGAAACCCGTCCTTCAGAGAACGGACGATATGTCATCACAAAGTGGAATGCTGAACAGGGCGTAGTAACGATAACGCCCAGGGGCTTTAGCGCTCGATCCATTGTCAATTCCTATGGCGGCGGCTCTATGGCGGTGTCCAATGGAACGGTTTACTTTACCAACTTCAATCCGGGTGTTTTTCCGACCACCAGCGACCAACGTATTTATCGTCAAGATCCCGGCATGACGCCAGTTGCGATCACGCCACAGCTTGCGATGACCTATGCCGATGGCATCGTCGATGAAGAACGCAAACTACTCATCTGTGTACGTGAAGACTCAACAACCCTACTAAACGGCCAGCCAAAACAATCGCTTGTCGGCATAGATACCGACGGTCGAAGAGAACCGATAATTTTCGCCGAAGGTTATGATTTTTACGCCTCTCCCTGCCTGAGTCCCGGGGGTGATAAACTCGCCTGGGTAAGCTGGAATTACCCGTGTATGCCGTGGGATGGGACGGAATTATTTGTTGCTGACATTGACCGAGGTGGACACGTAAGCAACTTCGAAAGAATTGCCGGTGGCCCCGGTTTAGGTGCGCAACAAGCTGATAATCCAGTCGCCAGCGATTGTGCCTGCTATTCGAATGAATCGATTATGCAACCGCGCTGGTCACCCGACGGAGTGCTTTACTTTATTTCGGATCGATACGAAGCAGCCGGCAGCAGATGGTGGAATCTGTATCGATATCGCCTCAATCAGATTGAGGCGGTTACCCAGCAGGTAATGGAGTTTGGAGCCCCGATGTGGCACCTGGGGCCCTCGCATTATGACTTCGAATCGGAAAAATACCTGATAGCTAGCTTCACGCGGAATGGACGCTGGCACCTCGCCAGAATCGATACCACAACAGCTTCGCTAGAAGAAATCGAAACCGATTACAGCAGCATTGATCAACTACGAGTTAAAAATGGTCTAGCCTACTTTATCGGTGGTACTTTCAATGCCCCTACAAGCGTCATTTGCTATGATCTGGAAACCAGCGAAAAATCCGGCCGAACATTGTTTCAATCGGTACCTGATAAACTGTTTTCGTCGATCCAACCTTTTCTGTCAGTACCGGAGTTCATACGATTTCCCACTGGCGAACAACAAGGTGAGCAGGCATACGCATATTATTACCCTCCCCAAAACCCGGATTTCAGTCCAGTCGGAGGTGAAAAGCCACCATTACTCATCTTTATTCATGGCGGCCCCTCGGCAGGTATCAGTGCAGCACTGAGTCTGGATGTCCAGTTTTTTACCAGCCGAGGGTTTGCCGTGGTAGATGTAATCTATAGAGGCAGCACGGGGTTTGGACGCGAGTTTCATCAGGCACTTTATGGATATTGGGGTATACGTGATGTCGAAGACTGTGTCAATGCGGCGGAATATTTAATCGATAATGGTCGTGTCGACAAATATCGAATCGCCTCGAGAGGCGGTAGCGCCGGTGGTTATACTACGCTTGCGTTGGCGACATTTAGCGAAATATTGTCAGCAGCAACAAGTTATTATGGAATTTCCAACCTGGAAATGATTGCACTGCATACCGATAAGCTCGAAGCACATTATGCGGAACTATTAGTAGGGCCATATCCTGCTGCACAAAAAGTTTTTCAGGCACGTTCGCCTTATTTTCAAGCTTCCAGAATCAACAGCCCAATGGTCCTATTTCAGGGTTGTGACGACCCGGTCGTGCCGCCGGAACAGGCCAGGGTTCTGATCGAGGAACTGTTGAAGAAAGGTCTGCCTGTCGGCTACGAGTTTTATCCTGGTGAAAGCCACGGCTTCAGGATGCAATCGAGTATTCAGAAATCACTGGAAGGGGAGCTCTATTTTTATTCCAAAATTATGGGCTTTACGCCGGCTGAGCCACTGGAACCTGTGCGTTTACACAACTGGCCACCGGGATCAGCCTCAGGCGGCGTACCCGAAATCGATTTTCCCTGTACTTGAACTGACTGAGTAAAACTGAATTGACTAAAGTAAGTTTATCGGCTTACAGTTTGTTGCTGTTATCCCTCCTGGTGGCCAAAATCGCATTGGCGCATGAATTCTGGATAGAACCGGCTAGCTTTCGGCCAGCAATGGGCACTGAATTGTCTATCCGCCTATGGGTAGGAGACGCTTTTGTAGGACTACCTTACCGTCGAAATCCACCTCACATCAGGGATTTTTATCTTGTTGGGCCGACTGCCACCAAGCCAGTCATTGGCTTACCCGGTAGCGACCCTGCAGGCACGGTCCAGATTGATGCAGCGGGCCTGCAAATAGTTGGGTATCGTAGCGCGCAGACCATAACCGTACTCGAAGCAAATCGATTCGGAGCCTATTTAAAGGAAGAGGAATTCACACAGGTATTACGAAAACGCGCATTAAATGGTCAGGAGAATCAGCCCGGCCGCGAAGCATTCGCCCGTTACGCCAAATCGATGCTGCTGGTGGGAGGCGACATCGGGCAAGGTTACGACCTAGCACTGGGATTCGAGCTGGAATTTATTCCACAGGTAAATCCATACTCGCTTCGACTGGGTGACAGCTTACCCTTACGAATTCTTTATCGTGGAAAACCACTCGGTAACGCTCGAGTCGTAGCATTTAATGCTGGCAACCCGGCAGAACAATTCATTACCTATTCAGATGCAGACGGCAGGCTATCGTTCACATTGCACCGCCAGGGTGTATGGTTGTTTCGCAGCGTTCATATCAAAGCCGCGCCTATAATCCATGAAAAGGCTGATTGGGTCAGTTTTTGGGCTTCCCTGACATTCGAGCTACCCTTCAGCGCCACACCTTTAGAAACCTCTGATTAAGGTTTCGGAAAATGAGGAGATTCCGGTCTCGACACGGTAACCAAAAAACGTCTTACTTTGTAGCAGCTCAGTTTTGCCAGTACAACTCGAAGTCAAGTTATAAGTGCAATTCCAGTTTTGAGATTTTTAAAAAATCATCATTAAATAATTGATTAGAAGTCAGATAGCCACGGGTTTTTTCGGGCGACACTTAATATTATCGACCGCGCGTTTTACGAACTGCCATGAGACCTTAATAAAGGATATAAAAGGGAGATTTAATATGGACGTTTCCCCTTTTAAATTCAACGGCTTGCTTCGCCGGTCTACCTAGTGGTCGATATTCCAACACACGACCAATCACCAATGGATTCAAACTGCTTCCTCCAGTATGCCTTTTTTGTCAATACATCGTCTACTTGCCCTGCGCAATGCGCAGAGGCGCTTGACCAGATATAGTTTTCCGCTATCTTTACCATTTTGCTCTAACCGGGTTCCTTTCAATGTATCTAATGGCGGCCCATAGATAATGCTCATCAAGTGCTGAAGAAAAATAGCGGCCTTGCCAGACATGTCCCTTCCATCCACGTTGTCGATTAAATCGATGCGCATATCGCATATGAAGTGGCTTGAATATTGACTGTAATCCAGACTCGGTCTTGGACAAAGCAATTATATGAATATGGTTGGTCATCAGGCAGTAGGCCAAAATTTCAACTTTGTGCTGCTTACAATATTCCTTGAGCCATCCGAGGTAGACTTCTCTATCTTCGTCTGTATAGAAGACGTCTTCTCTACGATTACCCCTTTGTGTTATGTGGTGAGGCACTCCTGCAAATACGACTCTGGCTTGTCTTGGCATTCGGTTATTTTAACGAAGTCGACTTCCCCTTATAATTCCCTTATATAATTTAGAACTCGGCAGCCGCAATAAGTACGGCCCTACTTAACCAATCGAGATTCAGCGAAGCCTATCTAGAATTGATTCAAAGCGCTCAACTGCCGCATCCACATCGTATAATTTGTCCAGTCCAAACAAACCTAATCTGAAGGTTTTGAAATCATCTGGTTCATCACATTGCAACGGCACACCAGCGGCTATTTGCATGCCTTCGGCTGTAAATTTACTGCCGTTTTGAAATCCACTATCCTGTGTATAACTGACCACAACACCCGGTGCTTGAAAACCTTCAGCGGCGACGCTGTTTATTCCCTTACTGACAAGCAATGCACGAATTCGATCGCCTAATTCCTGCTGGGCCATACAGAGCTTATCAAAACCATATTCCTTTGCCTCCTGCATTACTCGACTAAAGTTAACCAGTGAGTCCGTTGGCATAGTAGCGTGATAGGCATGAGCACCATTCTCATAGGCCCGCATAATCTCCAGCCATTTTTTCAGATCACAGGCAAAGCTGCTGCTCTGTGTTGTTTCGAGTACATCCAGTGCGGTTTGATTCATCATAACCAGTCCGCAACACGGTGAACCGCTCCAACCTTTCTGGGGAGCGCTGATCAAAACATCCACACCCTGAGCTTTCATATCAACCCAGATTGCGCCGGAGGCAATACAATCTAGAACAAAAATCCCACCAACCGAGTGAACGGCTTCGGCCACTGCACGGAGATAGTCATCGGGCAATATAATACCCGCCGATGTTTCGACATGCGGTGCAAAAACAACCGACGGCTTTTCGGACCGAATAGTTTCAACCACGTCATTGACAGGAGCTGGCGTAAATGGAGCCTGACTCACATCCTCGATTGGTCGAGCTTTCAAAACTGTACAACTTGAAGGCAAATTGCCCGCTTCAAAAATCTGTGTCCATCGATAACTAAACCAGCCATTGCGAATAACCAGGCAATGTTTGTTATCCGCAAACTGACGCGCCACTGCTTCCATTCCAAACGTACCACTTCCAGGAACTATGGCCACAGCATCAGCGTTATAGACCGATTTCAGTGTGCCCGAAATTTCATTCATCACGGCCTGAAACGATTTAGACATGTGATTAAGTGAACGATCAGTGTAGACCACCGAGTATTCTAACAGGCCGCTCGGATCCGCAGAATTTGGGACATTGCTCATATTAGATTCCTTTTATTTTGTTGCGGTGTCAGGGACATGCAGATCGGCCATCATAGCAGCTTCATCTCCATTATAAGTTTTGGTAATTGAGACTCCTCCTCGCGATAACCCATCAAACACACCTCTTTCGACCATTTCCCAGAGTACATACTTAGCCTGTCCTTCAAGGTTAATTAAGCCAAAGTGGTTTTCTGAGCCCAAAGCATTATTCGAATCTTTCCATTTCTCATCGAAAGCTTCGAAATAAAACAGGCTGATCTGGTTTTCATTTGTCCAGGCACGCATATGATCGTAATACAATTTTGCTTTAAACTCATCGGCAGCGGCAGACCCTGACTCGTTATACAGTGCGTTGTCTGTTGTCGACCAACCTGATTCACCGATATGCAAGGGCTTGCTCAGGTTCAAGCTAGCGACATAATTACCAACACCCTGATATTGAGAAATGGCGTAGTCTCTTGCTCTTTTCATGGCGGCTTCAATTTGACTTGTCTTGCTCAGTGTTTCTTCATCGGCAGGAACAGCCCAAAAAGATGGATTGTAATGCGTATCGTGAAAGGGATAGGTATGCAGGGAAATAAAGTCAACCGCTTCAACCAACTCCACCAGCTTATCGGTGTGATAGTCCGAAGATCCTCCGCCCCATGAAGCGAAGTTATCTGAGCTTGTTATCCAGGTCTCAGCAGGAATTTCCCCATCTGCTTTCAGCGCCTGCAGGTAATTTACCTGTTCAAGTATGATTGAAGGTTCAACGTAATAGCTTGTCGCCCATTTCACCATAGCTTCATTTCCCACGGCAATGATCTTAACAATATCGGGGTAGTCGTTCACCATCTGCACAGCCGCCGCAATTTCGGCATGGTTATTTACATCATCTCCCACTGTGTGGTCAGGAGAATCACCGAAGGCACCCTGACACTGAATCCAGACGCCTAGCATGACAAACATTTCAAAATCGGAAACTTCATTTTTTAATTCATGTATCGCCTGAATTAAATTGGCAGCATGAGAAAATTGCTGGGTATTGTAAGTTCGCAATAGTTTTACACCCATCGCTGACATAATCCTCAGATCTTCTTTAATATCAGTAACTGATGGAGGTGAATTTCGTGAACTTTGTCGATAGCCTCCGTAAGACAACGCAATGTAGTCGGGGTTACCCAGAATATCTGCCGCTGTAACCGGATTTGATGAGGTACGACCTTCGCCTCCAAAAGATAGGAGTCCAGTCAATGCTAATGTCACAAGAATCCACTTAGAACAGAGTATTGATTTTGATATTGCCATTTATTGAATACCGGGTCATTATATTTACCTACTATCAACTGCTATATAGCAATAATATAGGAAATATAAATGCCCTCTCCATAGATGTCAATATTCTAATCTCCTTGCGTTTACCACCTCTTCTATTTTAACAATCGTTAAACATTGCCTTTAAATAGTTAAACTATTCAGAAATCCAGATATTTTCAGTTGATCAGATGCCTGATAAGTTTGTCGAACGAGCAACCTGACCACCAGGTTGGCAGAAGCGAACAAAACCTATCCCAGAACTAAGCCTGGGCGAAGGAACATCTGCAGTGATATCGCGACTACTTGCCCAGCCTCTAAAGCCCAATTTTCTGAATTAGATGTATCAGCCTGGTAAGTTGATCCCGTGGAACCCTGACCCCAATCAGATATTCCATGGTGACTTTTTACAACTTATTTAACTAGAGTTTCACTAACGGCTTTAAACCAAGTAACGCACAGCAATTGTCAGTAAACCAATGATCGTGTTGATACCCACTAAAACTCTGATTTGAGCTAGCTTGCTGCCACCTGTCGGCCAGTCTTCAGCAGCCACCGCCAATTTTAACCTTCGATACGGCCCAAAAAACATATGGAGGAAAATCAGCATCATGATGATACCTGTCATCATCATAACGCTGATATGCATGGGCAAGCCTTTGATACCACCCATAAAACCTATGATCATGAAACCAGTCACTAATAAAGTGACAATAGAGGCCCAGACCCAGGGAAAGAACCTGCCAAACACCCCGACCCAAAGCTTTAATCTAACGGGGGGCTCGAGTTGACTTGCGGCAACAGGACGCAATGCCATGTAGGCGAAAAACATACCACCTACCCAAATAACAACAGCCATTACATGTAACATTACTGCAATATTCATAGTCTCAGTATCCCAACAAAACAATCAAATTCACAGTTCCAGTTTACCTGCAGAAGGGCTAAAAATACATCAGACTTAACGCTTCAAAAGCTTAATAATCATCGACTCCAGCTTATCGACCTGGCCAAATAACACATCTCGGAGAATACCCTCACGGTCTATCAGGATAGAAGAAGGAGTACCCTTGAGGTCGTAATTTTCAAAGGTCTCTGCCAGCATCGTTTTCTGCTTCAGATATTGTTCAACCTTTTCCAGGATATAATTTTGTTCCTCGAGCCGTCGTTGTTTAATATCCGGCTGTAAGCGTTTCGCAATTTCAAGAACCGTGTCATCCGTTAACGGTGCTTCATTTACTTTGACACTATCCATACCAACCGGAAAAGGTAAACGCCAGGGTAAATGACCATCAACTAAGTCACTGGTCTTTGCCAGAGCCTTTTCAGTTTCTCCAACTACGGTTCCCGAGCTAATCAATCCTCGTAAATTCTCAAGATTATTTTTATCATAGTCCTCAAATGCGGTGGCCAGACCTAATACCACCAACCCCTGATCATAAAACTGTCCATGTAATCGAATCACTTCCGGTAATGCATACAAAAAACATCCCGGGCAATTCACCTGGAAGACTTCAACTAATACAACACTTCCATTCAAGTCTTTTAAACTCACAGGCTTACCCTGAACCCATTGAGCGATATTCAGTTCAGGCGCAGGTTGATTAAATATAGCTGACATTATTCTTTAAATACCCCCCTCATCAGGCTCAGCGATTGAAGTTTTCGAATTGCAACTCTGGGATATGATTGACTCACCATCCAGGAACAACATATAAAAAATGGAAAGAACTTCTCGACCTGGTGGGCCATTAATACTTTCTTGACAGTTATTGCTAGCAGTGCGGGTTGCCATTGCCGAAAACCTTAACCTTGCTTGTATCAAAATTAGTCCGATTTGGTTCCTCTAACAATAGCCGAGCTAGTTGCCTCGCAACACAATCATCGAGCGTATTATTGCCACGAATAATCAACTCATCGCCTGTCATACTGACGGTTTGCAACGAGTCCAGATCACGAATCCCGCTATTCTCCAGCCGTAACCCACCAATCTGCTGCAAAGGCCCAAGACTATCCAGACGGTAGACGCACGGTGAATCCGCGACAATCAAAGTACTACCAGCCATTTGCAACGCGCCAAAACAAAACAGACCACTTTGTTTGATGTGTATATCAAGATCATTATTAAGGACCAGAGTATGCAAATTCTTCAGGGCATCTAGACCGTGTAGATCCTGATTATTTTCGCGAAAGTGTACCTTGAGTTGATGCAACTGTTGCAGGCTGGGTAAAACAAGATATTCCTGAGCAGGCTTGAAATCAACTTCCAGGTTACCGCCTATCCAGCTCAGAGAAGGGAAGTACCACTCATCAATAGAGTTCACCCTTTCGCCAGATATCCAGGCGAGGAAGGGAAAAGCGAGCTGGAGCCCTTCGAAACTCTCTTCGGCACCGATATGCAACGCGTACCTGCGTTGGTTGGGTTTAGCCCCCAGAGCTCAATCTAGACCCTGGTAACAGAGGATGCATCGGTTAGGATCCATATCTTCAACGTCCCTGATACGGGTATCGCGAACGGCATACGATGGCAGGAGAAGACGATAACCCATAATTTGTAAAAAACGGAATTGAATTCCAATAGTCGAGTCAAAGCCGAAAGCTGCTGACAGTAATCCGTCAATTCTGAACAGGCAACAGGCCTGACTGCACTGGGGCAGTAGACCCGAGAATCGATCATGTAAACTCCATTACTTCCTGGTATTGTGCTCGAACTTCAGCCCCTCGAACTCGTCCTAACTTCCGACACAACCTGAGTATAATATTTCAGGTAAACACATTGTCTGTTTGCCCTTCACCTACTCACAATTAATTCAGAATTAGTTAAAGATGATCAAACACTGTTCGATCGTAGTCGACAAAAACCTAATATCAAAAAAGCGCGTTTATGTGAGTCCATGCAATGTTTTGGTTTCGAGGTAGTCTTCAAGACCCATCATTCCCCCCTCTCGTCCATTACCTGATTGCTTATAGCCACCGAAAGGCGATCCATAGTTTATTCCCGCACCATTGATATGTACCGACCCAGCTCGTAATTTTGCAGCGACACGAGCGGCTCGATCTGAATTTCCAGTTTGCAAATAGGATGCTAGCCCAAAGGGCGTATCGTTGGCTATAACAATGGCTTCGGCCTCATCCTCAAAAGGGATAATGACCAGAACCGGGCCAAAGATTTCTTCCCGCGCAATTCGCATATCGTTCGCGACATCGGCGAAGATCGTGGGTTTCACATACCAGCCCACGTCCATGCCGTCAGGCCGACCAGGCCCACCGACCAACAGCGTCGCACCTTCATTGATGCCGACTTCGATCATAGTCTGGACACGGTCGAACTGGATTTTATCGAAAAGAGGACCGATATGATCGCCCTCCTCTTCCGGGTTGCCTACATCGATCGCATCTGCAGTGCGTTTGGCGATTTGCAAAGTATCGTCATAGCAGGCGCGTTCGACTAACAGGCGGGTCGGTGCATCGCAGGATTGTCCTGTATTGAACATGCATTCCTGCACCGAGGCGGTGACCCGTTCTTCCAGGTCACAATCGGCGAAGAACAAATTCGCAGATTTACCACCAAGCTCCAGAGTGACCCGCTTTACGGTTTCTGCGGCATCATGTGTGACCGCAATGCCCGCGCGGGTTGATCCGGTGAAAGACATCATCTGGACGTCAGGATGGCGTGACATGGCAGCACCAACCGTTGGCCCATCGCCGTTCACAAGGTTAAACACACCCGCCGGGTAGCCTGCCTCATGGATGATTTCGGCGTAGATCATGGCGGAAATGGGGGTATGTTCGGATGGTTTCAAAATACAGGTAGAACCCGTTGCAAGCGCGGGTACAACTTTCAAAACAATCTGATTCATTGGCCAGTTCCATGGTGTAATCAGGCCACAGACACCTATAGGTTCGCGCAGCAGCACATCACCATTGTTAAGCACAGTTCGTTCTTCCAGCTCCTCTAATGCGTCGATGAAGCCCTGAAGGTGACCGACAGCGGCATCCGCCTGAGCTTCACGTGCCATCGAGATCGGCGCGCCCATTTCCATACGCATCGCCTGTGCCAAGTCCTCAAACCGCGCCTCAGTAACATCTTTCAAACGGCGTAACAGCGCAAGACGTTCGACCTTGCTGGTTTGCGAGAAACTTTCGAACGCCGTTCTGGCAGCCGCGACGGCACGGTCCACATCAATGGAATCACCCATAGCGACTGTGCCAATTTGCTGCTCGGTCGCCGGATTCAAGACCGGAATTGTCCTGGTCGAGTTCGGGTCGACCCAGGTTCCGTCGATATAAAATTTAGTTAGATTATCCATATAGTCCTACATTAATTTTCAAACGCTGCTCGGCGCGCAATATTTTGGGGGAATCGCTCGATCAACACCACGCACGATATTTTTCTCAGGATCAACAAACGGTACATTGACAATTTCAGCAGGATGCACCATTCCGTCTGGCAATCTTAGTTCCATCAACCGCCCTACCCAATCACCTGGTTTATCAAACCGTGCATAACCAATTCCACACCCTAGCGTCGGCGAGGGAACACCTGCCGTGATATGGCCGACTACTTTTCCATCATCCAAAATTTCACAACCCGAAGCGGGTGTTTCAGTTTGGCAAGTTAACCCCATGAGCACAGAACGCTGATCTTTACCTACGAGCGCCTCACGGCCGACAAAGTCGCCTTTATCCATATTGATGAACGGCGCAAGACCAGCTTCAAATGGGGTCATAGTCATGTCAATATCAGTTCCATTACCCAGTATGCCCGCTTCGATTCTGCGAATGGTCATCACACGGGTGGATGAAAACTCCATGCCGTGAGGTTCACCAGCGGCCATTAAATGATCCCACAACGCAAGGTGATCAGTTGTTGCGCCTTCGCAATAAATTTCAAACCCGAGCTCGCCAGTAAAGCCAGTTCGAGAGACATAAAGCTTCTGTCCGCCGATGGTGAAAAAGTTGGATCGAAAGTATGCCATCTCCTGAGTGATGGCACCATCCGAAACTTCCTTCATAATATCAATAGAAGCTGGGCCTTGAATTTGGATAACCCGTGATTCTGGATCAGAAATAGTGACATCAAATCCCCCGCTATGGGCAATCAGCCAGGTTTCAAATGCGCCATCGGCCTGGACATACCAGAAACGATTTTCGGCCAATTTGAATATTACTCCGTCCATAAAGACGCCGCCTTGAGGCGTACAGGCTATTGCGTAGTAACCCCGGCCTTCCTGCATGGTTGCGATTTTACGAGAAAGTACTTTTTCGAGAAATGGAACTGCATCGGGTCCGCTTATTTCTACCGGCTTCTCCGGTACATCAAAAATCAGAGCTTTACGTCGTAAGGTCCAATATTTTTCTATAACATCTTCTCCCATATAGATAGCGAGATACCGACCGGCGTAAACACCACGGATCATCTCGGGACTATCGGTGCGTTCGATGAATGGCGATTCCTCAAATCTTCGGGCACTGATTCTGACTGTATTTTCAAGATCAGCCACTTCTTGCATGTTTTTCATAATAATTACTCGAGGTTTGCAAGGTCACACAAAGGATTACTGGATTGCTATTATTTGCGGTGGATCAAAAGCGGTTAGTTCAGGTAGCGCTTCGGTAAAGATCTCAACTTCAACCATACAGGTATGGGCAATCGGTCCCTGGGCGAGTTGCGACGTACCGATGTCGGGTGTTAAAACATTTGGATTTCCGTGTTTGCATAAACTACCCGGGGTGGCAGGCTGTTCAGGATCAAACCAGGCACCCGTACTCATTTGCACGACGCCTGGCATCACCTGGTCATCGATCACCACACCGCCTAAGCAGGCGCCGCGGTGATTGAACACCCGCACGACATCGCCATCAAACAATCCTCTGGAACCGGCATCTTCGGGATGCAACATGATGGGCTCACGCTGATTAATCTTTGCTGCCCGACAATGACTGCCATGATCAAGTTGAGAATGAAGTTTAGTCTTTGGTTGGTTAGAAATTAAATGCAATGGATGTTTTGAGATATCACCGCCCAACCATTCCAGGGGCTCCATCCAGGCAACATGTCCGGGGCAATCGCTATAGTTAAAACCGCCAATGACAGACGAAAATATTTCGATTTTCCCCGAGGGCGTCGCTAAAGGATTTGCGACGGGATCATCGCGAAAGGCTTTCAGCATCACGACGGGATTGTCTGGTGGATCGGGTTTAAACCATCCGACTTTTTTAAAGGTGTCATAGTCGGGCATAGCAAACCCTTTGGCTTTTGCACGTTCAACAGTAGCCTGATAAATTAATTTAATCCATTGCTGCTCGTTCTTACCTTCGGTAAAAATTTCTTCAGCACCCATATGCCGCGCAATTCCAGAAAAAATGTCATAGTCATTACGACTTAATCCAACCGGTTTTATCGCCTGCTGCATATCAACCACGTATGGATCACGTGGTGAAATAGCCAAATCATTTCGTTCGAGCGTCGTGGTGCAGGGCAGGACAATATCAGCGTGTTTTGCCATCGAATTCCAGCACCAGTCATGCATCACAATCGTATCGGGTTTTCGCCAGGCCTTAAGCATTTTATTGAGGTCCTGATGATGATGGAACGGATTGCCTCCAGCCCAATAAACAAACTGAATATCGGGATATTCGTAACTGCTACCATTGAACTCAAAGGGCTCACCTGGATTCATCAGCATGTCGCTGATTCGAGCCACAGGAATGAAGGTTGAAACCGGATTTGGTCCCTGGGGTAATGACGCACCTGGAACTTTGGTATTGTGCCCCCCAATTCCGTTGGTGGTTGAGTAACCGAAAGTGATACCACCACCCGGCAAACCGATCTGACCCAACATAGCCGCTACGGTAATGGCTGCCCAGAATGCATGTTCACCATGATGCTGACGGGTTAGCGACCAGCTGATTGAAATCATGGTTCGATTTGCAGCCATCTTTCGAGCGAGTTGACGAATTTGATTGGCAGGAACCGCACAGATAGCAGACGCCCAGTCAGCATCTTTCTCAATTCCGTCATCAGCACCATTCAGGTAAAGCTGAAAGGTTTCGATTCCAACCGTATATTGCTGAATAAAATCATGGTCAGCGAGATGTTCATCAACCAGGGTTTTTGCGATTGCGATTAATAACGCAACGTCAGTGCCCGGTCGAATGGCCAGCCATTGTGCATTCAGAGAATCATCGATATCAGTTCGGATAGGACCGATGTTAACCATCTCAATACCAGCATCCCGCGCTTCAAGCATGTGCTCCCGCTGCACGTGCCGACCGATTCCACCTGAGTTAATTTGCCCGTTCTTCAGCGGCATCCCGCCAAAGGCAACCACTAGCTTTCCATGCTCTATAACTGATTTCCAACTGGTGGTTTCAAGTAATAATGCCCAAAAGTCACCGAGGACATGCGGCACAATCACTTCAGCAGCTGCAAAGCTATAGGTTCCAACTGATCGGGTATAACCACCGATACATTTTAAAAACCGATGCAACTGGCTTTGTGCATGGTGAAACCGACCCGCACTCGACCAGCCGTAAGAGCCACCAAAAATAGCTTCATTGCCAAATTGGTTTTTTACCCGCGACAATTCTTCAGCAATTAACTTTTCAGCCTGTTCCCAGGTCACTTCGACAAATGGTTCAGCACCGCGCAAATGATTATTACTACCCGGACCGTATTCGAGCCAGCTTTTTCTGACCATCGGTGCTTTGATTCGCGACGGCGCATCGAGCACGTCGACAATTCCAGAACCGATGGGCGAGACGTCGCCGTCTTCTTCAAATCCGTGTAACGCTTTGACCACTCCGTTATCAGTTTCGACGCGGTAAGTACCCCAGTGTGAACTGGTTAAAGGAAGATCTTTTGTAACAGTCATAAATCAATCTCTTAGGGTTCCGTTCAATACATAACAAATCTGTTCATATTTAACAGATCAGCTTAAATTTTCAATCTACGTAATAACCGCTACTTTATCTAGCTTAAATTGACAGATATCGGGTTAACTCTTTGGATATAACCTCTCAATTAATCCAAAACGGTACCAAAGAATCTGAGCTGATAGATTTCAAAAACCCCATAAACTTACCGTTGGTAAGTTTATGGGAGCAATGGTACATTACAATATAACTTAGATTCCCGATCACAGTGGCACTTTTACTTAATGAAAACTAATTCCATCCGTTCAATTCGACGCGCGGAGCTTTCCCGAGCTGCCTTTGAAGCCGTTGTACTCTTTGGAATTCGTAAAACCACTTTGGAAAAGGTCGGTGAAATCGCAGGCGTTTCCAAAGGTGTGGTGCTTCACCACTTCAAAGACAAAAGCGCCCTGCTCGAAGCCGTGTTTCGCAGATCAAATACCCTGTTAAGTGAATCGGTTATCGAGTTATTTAAATACGCCGAAACTCCCTATGAAAGATTATGGGCCATCATTGTCGCTAACTTTTTTGAAACCATCTTCAACCGCCGGGTATGCCAGGCGTGGGTTTCTCTGATATCAGAAGTCCCCCATAATGAACAATGCCAGCGAGTTCAAATAGCCTGTAATGCTCGTATTCAAAGTAATTTACAACATGAGCTTAAGTACTTTCTAGACAAAAAAGACACCAAACGGACTGCCCTTCATTTCGGTCTGCTAATTGACGGCATATGGATCCGTAGTGGATCCTTGACTAAGCCTGTGGATGGTAAAACCGCTATATCCGAATTGGAATACGCCATCTTAAACATGCTCCCCAGTGACGAGATAAGCACCCAAAAGCATAAGGAAGCTCGACAGAAAATCGAAAATATAGCAAAAATTGCTCTGGGCTCAAAAGCCTATCTGGATAAATCCTTCTATGGTTAAGTATCACCAGTTCGCCCACTATCGTTCGAATCCAGATATATCCTGGGTCTGCACAGACATTCTCAGGCAGCTTTCAAGGTAACCCCTCATGCTATATGACTACATCATTGTTGGCGCTGGTACCGCTGGCTGTATTCTTGCTAACCGATTAAGTAGCGATCCGGCCAACAAAGTTCTATTGATCGAAGCGGGGCCGGAAGATAAAGAGCTGTCGCTAAAAATACCGGCGGCGATGTTAACTAACCTGAAAAACACGAAACATAACTGGTCGTTTCAGGGCGAGCCCGAGCCTGAACTCAATAATCGTCAGATTCAACATGACCGGGGTAAAACACTCGGCGGTTCTTCTTCAATCAATGGCATGGTCTACATTCGTGGTCACGCTATGGATTTTCAACATTGGCGGGAATCGGGCTGTGAAGGTTGGGGTTATGCCGACGTCCTGCCCTATTTCAAACGCGCCGAGACCTATGGTGATGGTGATACGTTTCACGGCGACAGTGGCCCAATGAAAATATTCCGGCCCGAACCTGAAAACCCAATCTATAAGGCATTTATTAAAGCAGGAAAAGAAGCGGGATACCCTGTTACCGATGACATTAACGGATATTGCCAGGAGGGATTTGGTGTTCTCGATCGTTCAGTGCATGAAGGTCAACGCTGGAGCACGGCGCGTGCTTACCTTGATCCTGCTCGAAATCGACCTAATCTGAGTATTATGACCGAGGCGCAGGTAGAAAATATTTCATTTGAGAATAATAAGGCCACGGGTGTTGTGACCAAAGATCATCAGGGTAAATTACAGTCTGTACAGGCGAATAAGGAAGTTATTCTCAGCGCCGGCGCAGTGGGAACCCCAAAACTATTGATGCTATCTGGAATTGGCCCCAAAGATCATTTGCAGGCAATGAATATTGCTATCCGGGCTGATCTGCCGGGAGTCGGACAAAACCTTAACGATCACCCAGATTTCGTTCTTAAATATAAATGTTTGCAACCCGTTTCTTTGTGGCCTAAAACGAAACGCCTGCCCAGTCTTGCCGCGGGCCTTCAATGGTTGCTGACACGGAAAGGTATGTGTGCATCCAACCATTTTGAAGTAGTTGCCTGCATCCGATCAGCTGCGGGGGTTGAATATCCTGATATACAACTGACCATTTCACCGATTGCAGTCGACGATGAAACATGGTCACCACTGCCGGAACATGCCTTTCAAATTCATGTCGGGTTGATGCGCGCATATAGTCGCGGGCATGTTCAATTGCGAGATGCTGATCCGTCTTCAGGGCCTCGAATTTTAGTTAATTACCTGCAGGACAAACGTGATAGAGATATGATGCATGCCGGTATTCGTCATGTTAGAGAGCTGGTCGAGCAACCCGCTTTTGCACCGCTAAGAGGCGCTGAAATTTACCCCGGAAGCAAGGTGCAAAATGAAGACGAAATGAATATCGATCTGAATAACAGTACAACAACGCAGTGGCATTTATCTGGAACGGCTAAAATGGGGCCGAAGACCGACCCTCAAGCTGTTGTTGACTCTCATGGCAGAGTGTATGGCATCGACTCATTGCGAGTTATAGATGCTTCAATTATGCCACGCGTAACGAATGGTAATACCAATAGTCCGACGGTAATGATTGCTGAGAAGTTGTCAGACTCGGTTCTCGGAGTTGCGCCTCTGGCACCTATCGAAGTCGAGATCTGGAAGAACCCGCAGTTTGCATCCAGCCAGAAGTAAACACGACTAAACGTTGTGAAAACAAAAAAACATGATGCCTGTAGAATCGCAATCAAACGTGGCGAGTTAAGAGGCCGAAAAACGAATCCAGCAGCGTTTTGAAAGAACAAATGTCTAGTTGGAGAGAACACTATGTCTGTACTTTCTGAAAAAAACTCAGATAAGACCTTAAGCCTGTTTCTTGCATTAAGTGCCGGTGTCTGGGGCCTTTTCTGGTTACCTTTAAGAATCATCGAAGATATCGGCATTGCAGGTTCCTGGAGCGTGGCTTTTTTCAATGCCTGCCCATTAATCGTCCTGCTGCCGTTACTTTTCTTTAATTATAAAAAATTAGCAGGAGTCCTTGCTCCCACCCTGCTTGCCGGACTGATGATTGGCATGGCTTTTACGTTGTATTCAAACGGGCTGGTGGAAACCACGGTAGCCCGAGCCACTATGCTCTACTACTTAACGCCGATGTGGTCTACGATAATTGGCGTAATCTGGCTATCAGAACCATTAACCAGAGCGCGTATCCTTGCAATTGGTGTTGCATTTGTCGGATTGGTTTTATTACTATCGAATGGCGAATCATCTGAATACGCTCTTAACATTGGGGACGTCTATAGCTTTTTATCGGGGATTTTCTGGGCAATAGGGGTCGCTACCCTCAATCGATGGCCAAAGATTCCTATTCTGCCTTTGGCGGCGATTATCTTTTTGTCTACGACCATTATTTCTGCCTTTTTTGCGGGAATACTGCACGTTGAGCCGCTGCCGGAATTAACCTTGATCAGCGAAGCTTTTTCAACAGCTGCTTTCTGGTCAATTTTTATATTCCTGCCCAGCTTTTGTATTATTTTTCGAGTATCACAACTGTTATTCCCTGGGCGCGTCGGTATTTTAGCGATGACCGAAGTTGTGGTCGCGATAGTCAGTGCCACAATATTGATTCCACAGGAAACAATGATATTGATGCAATGGATAGGGGCCATTGCTATCGTCCTTGCTGGACTAATCGAAGTCTTGTTCGGCTACAGTAAAACGGACGCGTTGGCTCCTTAAACCTAGAAACCGCAGTAGCGCTTTCGTGCAACTAGTGAAATTCAGCAAAACCGATATGTTTCATAAATTCATACACTTAGCAGATACTCTAAGCGGTCAACTGCAGTTTTTAGGTTCAATAATCGGAGCTAAGACATCAGGCAAAGGGAATGGATAAGGCAAACAATCTGTCTGAATCTAATTGTTCGGCTACTGTATCAATCGACGCGAGCCGTTTCGAACAATCCCCCTACTTCGAATTCTACAAAAATCATAAAACGGTGTCTGGAGTCGCGGCAGGTCACTATTACCCTTCAACTATTGGAGAAGATCCGGTTGCAACCTATTGGGCGTCGTGGCGCGAAGCCGTGCTTTTCGATGTATTCGAAAAACCCTGGCAAATCGACGGACCAGATGACGTACCGTTTCGGGAAAGAGTTTTCGCGCGACGTATAGAAAATTTAGCGATCGGAAGGGGTCGTTATGCGATTGCCTACACCTCTGAAGGTGGAACCTATATGGATGGCATTTTCTTTAGATTAAGCGAGCTCTGCTTCTGGTATGTGCAGCCTGACAGAGCCTTTGAAGAATGGATGATTGTCCATCGCGATTGCTTAGATGTGAAAATATCCGATCCGCATTCACGGGTGTTACAAATTCAGGGACCGAAACAGACTACAAAAGCCTTGGGGACTGCCTGTTCGAATCAGGGCGTAGCCACCATTTTTGGCAGCCGTGAGCAATGCGATAGCTGCGCTGAAAGTTTTGGCGAGATATTTGCGTACCAATTTGTACTGCTCACGCCATCGCCAAAAATATCACTTTGTACTAGATGCACTCGAGGCGCCCAAAATACGCAGTTGTTGGAGTCATTCCCGCGTAAGCGGCGGTCTAACGTATCGGGATCTCATAATGCCTGGTAAACAGGGTCAGAACTTTTTTTCTAAAAGAGCTCCCGAATTGCTTGTGCATAGATATGATGATTTAAACGAAGTGATTCAAGATCAAATATCTGACCCCAGGCTCTCACTCTTAATGAAACAGCAAAGAGGGCTTTATCACCCTTGTCCCATTTGATTTTCGAATTAAATTATCGAGCATAGGCGCAATGCGTCGTACATGGCCGCGGCGAGGTTGCGGCTCGATGAAGCATCGCCGATTCGAAACAGCGAATAGCCACTTTCCTTTTCAATACCCGGCTGGGGTTTGCCTGCGATCAGCGCGTCGACGTCGGTAATGCCCTGGTTGTTGGACGCGTCGCGTAGACTGTCGAATGTTTCGCCGAACGGCAGGGTGCCGCGCTCAACGACGATCTGGTCGGCATTCAAAGTACAGGTTTCGCCGGTCAGCTCGCTGCGAAATACGGCATCGATTCCGGCTACCGCGCGGGTCAACTCCATCAGCTCGTACTCGGTCATTGCCACCAGGCCGCGGCGTGCAAGTTCGCGACGCCAGATAACGCGCTCTCCATACGAAAGCTCGGCTACCGCCATTTCATCGAGCGTAACGAGCTGCACCTCGCTGCCCGCATCGTGACAAATCTCTGTCGCGGTCGTCGCTGGATGGCGGCCACTGCCGTCGTAAATGATGACTCTTGCTGCCGGCTTAACCGAGCCAGACAAGATGTCCCAGACCGGCGTGCATAACTCCCAGCCCGGCAACCAGTCTAAATCAGGTAGACCGCCGGTAGCGGCGATCACGACATCGGGATTTTCAGCAAGCACTTCCTCGGCCTCGGCCAGCGTATTGTATTGCACTTCGACGCCGAGTCGTTCGAGTTCGGCCACACGCCAGTCAACGACACCGATCACGTCTCGGCGCCATTTTGAAGTGGCAGCCATGCGCATCTGCCCTCCGGGCTTATCGGTCGCTTCGAACACTTTGACCTTGTGGCCACGCTCGGCGAGAATACGCGCCGCTTCGAGACCGGCAGGGCCTGCACCGACGACTATCACTCGTCGTGCTGCGCTAGTGCTGACCTCGATGCGTTGCGGCCAGTGCAGTTCGCGCCCACTAGCAGGATTGTGCGCGCAGGTCGGACGGTTAGTGCCCATGCAGTGGGTCATTCCGACACAGGGTCGAATGCGTTCTTCTTCGCCACGTTCGAGCTTGGCGACAATGTCCGGGTCGGCAATGTGCGCGCGAGTCATCCCGACCATGTCGAGAAGGCCGTCACGGATCGCGTAGCGCGCGGTCGCCAGGTCGGTGACGCGTGCGGCGTGAAATACTGGCAGATTTACCGCGGCACGAAAGCGACCTGCAGCCTGCAACCACGGCGCAATCGGTGATTCCATGCCCGGCATGCACTCAGTCAGCATGTGGTGCATGGTGTCGATCCGACCGTAGTTGGCATTAAAAAAATCGATTGTGCCCGAATCCTGGAAGATACACGCCATCTCCACGCACTCTTCGAAATTGAGGCCTGCTGGGTCCGACTCGTCCACCAGAAAACGCATCCCGACAATGAAATCGTCACCCACGCGACGGCGAATCTCTTCTTGCACCATCAGACCAAAGCGACAACGATTTTCGGTCGAGCCGCCGAAATCATCGGTGCGTTTGTTGGTTATTGGTGACAGAAACTGGCCGATCAGGTGGCCTCCAACCATAGTTTCGATACCGTCCAGCCCACCTTGCTTGGCGCGCACTGCGGCGTCGCCGAAAGCCCTGACCACGCGTTCTATATCGTGACGATCCATTTCCCGTGGAAAGGCGCGGTGCAAGGTTTCGCGCACGGCAGAAGGTCCGAGCGCGGGCAACCAGTTCTTCGCATTGGTGTCAGCTCGCCGCCCGAGATGTGTGATCTGCATCATGATGGCCGCACCAGCCGTGTGTATTCGTTCCGAGAAAGCTTGTAGATAAGGCACTACGCGATCGCCGGACATATCAATCTGGCCGCTGGCCCAGGTCGAATCGGGTGAAACGAAGGCGGAACCGCCAAACATCGTCAGTGCCAGCCCGCCCCGCGCCTTGGCTTCGTGGTAGGTTTGGTAGGCTTCGCCGGGCATCGCGTCGTGATCCTCCAGCCCACAGGCATGGCTGGTCGACATGATACGGTTGCGCAAGGCCAGGTGCTTGAGCTGCAAGGGCTGCAGTAATGGATCGCCGGGATTATTCATCATGCCACTTTTACCGGATATTCCGGCGTTCGAATCGTGTTCTCACTTTGTCTGTCAGACTGACATGAAACCGCTTGATTAGCAAAAACTAAACTCAGTGAGTACTGCACTGGTGTAAATGTGACATTTCCAATCAGGTAATTTCAGAGACAGTAACCAATATATTGACCACCGATTTTTAACATGCAATAAGTACTGTGCTCTGTGCTCGCTGATTTCGTGATGTGGACATTTGGTGGCTATCAGTTGTGCTTAATTATGCTAGGGAGCATCGGTTATGCAAGGCTCGATAAGGCGGGGGGACTGGCCTGGGACTTACTGGAAGGCGAATTAGGCGAAGGCCCGTATTTGTTAGGAGAAAGCTACAGCGCAGCTGACCCTTATTTATTGATGATCACTAACTGGCACGAAGATACAGAGGCCTTGTGTGAACGCAATCCCAAACTGGCCAGGCTTTGTAACGCAGTTAAAGCAAGATCAGCAGTAAAACGTATCGGGTCACAACACTTTCCTGATTAAAGCCCTCTAATTAACCTTCACTGACCCACAACTTCAATACGAGGAACCTTCGCTATGAGCATGCTCGAACCCCAGGACTGGAGTTTTCCGGTTCCCATCACTTACGACCCTGGCCGTCTCGCAGAGATTGCTGATTTCTGCAGTAACGCAGGTATGAATAAGCCAATACTGGTCACCGACCGTGGCAGCCGTGATTTACTTTTCATTGCATCGATTATGCAAACGTTGAAAAACAATGGATTGTCCTGCGATATTTATTCGGGTATTTCACCAAATCCTCGTGGAGACGAAATCGCTGCCGGACGACAAATGTTCCGTCAGGGTGAGCATGATGGAATACTTGCCGTCGGTGGCGGTAGTGGTATGGACGGCGGTAAGGCAATTGTCACGGTAACCAATAATGATATCGACCTGAGGGCCTTCGAGTTTGAACAAACTCCGCCAGATATGACCCATGAAAAACCTTTTCCGCTTTTGATTTGTATTCCAACGACAGCGGACACCGGTACTGAAACGGAAGGCACTGCGATGATTACTAAAGCCGAACGCAAGATGAAGCTCTGTACCTGGCATCCACAACTGAAACCTGCTCTGGAGTTGCTCGATACGGTTCGGATTCCATTAACCCTGACTGGTATTGGCGTGCCGGTTGACAGTGCGGCTGGCACTAATCCCTGAATAGCTACCGCAGCGGAGTATCAAACGATTATTGAAAGAGCGTTAACCTACGGTCGATAAGCTACCCCAGTGGTGTAGTATTCATTTATTCTTGAGCATGTAATTTCTAGAAGCTGGCGCACTTAGTGCTAAGCTAAATCAAACAAATTATCTTACATTGAGACTTAAAAATGAAAATACACGCTAGTTTCCTCAATATCGTCCTATCAGCCATCCTGTTGTTCTTAGGGCAAAAGGCAAAGGCGGATCCACTCAACTGCTCTTCCGGTATCGTCCCCCAGCAGTCTGCTGACAAACTAGCAAGATTGTGGGGGGCTAATTCTTCAGCAAAGAGATGGGCTTCAAAGTTAACTTCAAAACAGCACCGAACATACCCACCTTCAAGAAACGCCTGGCTGCGGGTGAATATGGCTTCGCTTACATGAATCCCTACCACTATACCGTTTTTAATCAAAGCATGGCTACCTGGCTCTGGCTAAGGCACGTGACAAGCGAATTAAGGGTGTTTTAGGGGTGCGTAAGGATAGTGCGATCAAGCAGATGACCGACCTCGACGGCAGCACCCTCGCCTTTCCAGCGCCGGCTGCATTCGCAGCCAGTATACTCAAACAATCGAACCTGGATATATCAGGCGTTAAATTTATACCCAGATATGTCTCATCGCACGACTCTGTCTATCGAACCGTGGCGAAAGGCTTATACCCGGCAGGGGGGTGGCATCATTCGTACCCATAACAAAGTTGCACTTGAGATTCACGGTAAATTGCGCGTGTTATGGACCAGCCAGGGCTATACTCATCACGCTATCGCAGTCCATCCTCGAGTCAATAAACAGACCGCGCAAAGCTTACAGCAATCTGTTGTAAAGCTGGACCAGCAAGCTGAAGACGTCGCTTTGTTAAAGGGCATCAAGATTAAAGGTTTTGAAATAGCGCAGGATCATGACCGGGATGATGTGCGCAGTCTTGAACTAAAAGAACTCTCAAACATGTAGGTATTTCATTGAACTTTCGCGTAAAGACAATACTGGGGATCGCCCTGATAGAATCCGTGCTGCTGTTAATATTGGTGATTAGCAGCCTGGACTTCCTGAGCACATCCAACGAGGAACAACTGACCCAGAGCGCTGCAACCACGGTAAAACTATTCGCCAGCGCTACAAAAAACGCTGTTTTAGCCACGGACCTCGCCACCCTGGAGAATTTTGTGGAAGCGATACTGACTAACCCCCAGATCGTATACGTCCGTATTACCGGCCCTAATCAGTTATTAGCTGAAGGAGGTCCGTCCGAATTCCTGACCACGAGACGGTCACCCGACAGTAGCCTGGCATCGGTTAGCGATGACGTTTACGACGTGGTTGCCCGCATTGAGGAAGCAGGCATTATATACGGTATCATAGAACTCGGTATATCCACCAAGTCGATCCAAACAGTGTTCGCTGAGGCCAGACAATGGGCTATCAGTATTGCATTACTGGAAATTATTCTGGTCGCCATTTTTTCCTGGATCCTTGGCACCTACCTAACCCGTTACTTGCTAAAGCTGCAAGCAGCCTCTAAAGAAATTGCAGAATCAGGCCCGGGTATTCAACTGAAAGTTACTGGTCAGGACGAAATTGCAGACGTTACCAGAGCATTTAATACTATGTCCATGAGTCTGCAAAAAACTTACTCAGAGCAGAAAGGCGGCCTCGCTTCCCAGGAACAGATACTGGCAAAACTAGAACGTAATAGCGCCAAAAACCAGGCCATACTTTCAACCACACTCGACGCAAATATTACCATTGATCAAAGCGGCAAAGTGATCGACTATAACGACGCTGCTGAGTATATTTTTGGTTGGCGATTGGACGAGATCGTTGGCAAAGATATGGCTGACCACATTATCCCTTTAAAACTGCGCGAGCTCCATAATAGAGGCATGCAAAACTATCTCGCCACTGGCGAAGGTCCGTTGCTTGGGAAACGAATTCAAATGCAGGCACAGCACAAAAGTGGTCGACAGTTTCCTGTCGAGCTTGCTATTAACCCCATTGACACTCAGAACGGCAAGATTTTCACAGCCTTTCTAAGGGACATTAGTAAAGAACTTGAGAACGAAACCGAGATGCGGTTGATCGGCCGTGCGTTTCAAACCAGCGAAGCCATGTTCATTACCAATACTCACGCCTCCATCATCCGAGTTAACGAGGCATTCACCAGAAACAGTGGCTATCAGGAGGACGAAGTACTTGGCAAAAAGCCAAGCCTATGGGCCTCGGGACAGTATGATGGGGACTTCTATCGAGAAATGTGGGTAACCCTGCTCGAAACAGGTGAATGGAAAGGCGAAATTCTGAACCGACGTAAAAACGGCGAGATAATCGCCGAATACCTGAACATTTCCGCCGTACGAGACAAGGACGGAGACATTACCCACTACGTTGCCCACCTGATAGATATCAGTGAACAGAAGGCAAACGAAAAGCAGTTACTCGATGCAATTCAGAAAGCACGTCAGGCAGACGAAGCAAAGAACCGATTTCTGGCTGTCATGAGTCATGAAATCCGCACTCCTATGAATGCAGTGCTGGGTGTTCTTGGCCTGTTGCGCGATACCCCACTCGATGAGGCGCAACAGAATTTGATTCAAACCGGCCGAGAATCCGGTGAGATGTTGCTGTTGATCATCAACGATATTTTGGATTTTTCAAAAATGGAGGCCAACAAACTGGAACTAGAATCAACCAATTTCGACCTTCACCGATTGCTCAACCAGAGCATGGAATTATTAAAAACCAGAGCTCAGCAAAATAGCCTGGAGATGAGCGTCATTCTGGCTGATAACTTACCCCGCTTCTCGCATGGAGATCCCAGCCGGCTCCAGCAGATACTAGTCAATCTGATCAACAATGCCTGCAAATTCACCACGAACGGCAGTATCACGCTTCACGCCAGCGCGACATTATTTTCAGATAGCAGATTTAAGCTTTATTGTGAGGTCGAAGACACCGGCATCGGTATCCCGACTAATCGTCAGGATGAACTGTTTGAGGAGTTTTCGATGATAGATCAGAGCCATTCGCGTGCCTACGAAGGGACAGGGCTTGGATTGGCCATCTGCAAACGCCTGGTCTCACTGATGGGTGGCGAAATCTCTGTTAATAGCTTACCCGGACTGGGTAGTCGCTTTTGTTTTCATGTGATCATGAAGGTTGCCGAGGATGGCTATATCGAACAGGCTCAGGAGCTAAAACCGATTGAGTTTCCAAGTCCCGATACCCGAATTTTAGTGGCTGAAGATAATCCGGCTAACCAGCGTGTTATTCGCTCAATACTGCAAAGTGCTGGGCTCCAGGTAGACCTCGTCAGCAATGGTCAGGAAGCGGTCGAAGCCGTTGCTAAACTCCCCTACGATATCGTCTTGATGGATATTTCTATGCCACAGATGGATGGTATGGAAGCAACTCGAGCCATACGCAAAATAGACGGGATTAATAACCAGGTTCCTATCGTGGCACTAACAGCCCACGCCCTCAAAGGAGACCGCGAGCGATTTATCGCCAGTGGTATGAATGACTACCTCACCAAGCCCATCGACAAAAGCGCTACCCTTCGTTGCATTCATCTCTGGACCAGTGACAGGTCAGATCAGAAAATACAGACCGACAACCAGCGAACTGGTCCAGCACCCCTGAAATCTGATGACGATCAGATAACCTATGTTAATGAAGCAGTATTGCAGCAGTTGGTTCGCGACACCTCTGCCGACATCGTTCCGGAATTATTGCGGGGCTATATCGACGACACGCAAGAACGATTACGACAGATAAAAATTGCTGTCAGCCGGACCGATGCTGGAACGCTGGAACTCGAAGTTCATAGCCTTGGCAGTAGCGCTGGATCCCACAGTAATACGGCACTGCTTGAACTGTCTCGCCATATTGAAAGTTTGTGCCGACAAGGGGACTCTGAAAGCGCCATGCAGCAGGTTCCAAAACTCATTGAACTCGCGGAAGAATCATTAAGGCTATTAGCTCAGCGCAACGAAATGGGCTTTGAGTCGTAAAACTTTGTCCCATAAAAACTTTTTTATTGTAAATACAACAGAACTTGGAAACCCACTATTGTTGGCACGATCTCTGCTTTGTTTGGTTATTAGGACAGTAATATTTAGGAGAATCCCTCATTTAACTCTAAACAATGTAATTCAAGGAGTCATCTAATGTTCTTAATGTCAGCACCCAAAAAAGTACTTGTTATCGATGATGATCCCAGCCTGCAGCGTCAACTTCGATTCTGCCTGGTGAAGCGCAATAAACTGGGGGAAGTAAAAGATGCATTCAGCCGAGGTGCTGATGGCTATCTGATCAAGCCCTTTGAATTGATAGAACTCGGCAGTAAGGTCAGGGAGATGTTGGTCTGATTTGCAAAATTCAACACATGTCGACAGGCTGATTTGCGAAATGCAAAAAAACAACTTTCGATTCCAGCAGAAAACCGATTTTAAAAAAAAGTAGTAACGGCTCAGTTGTCTGGCTATAAACCTTAAACTTTCCCAAAAACTATATTTTTCGGTACATAATCAGACGATTCTGACCATTGCCACTGGCGTAATCAACCTGGTCCATCCATCGCCTCATTATCCACCAACCACGTCCACTTTCGGCTTCCGGTGAAGGCTTTATATCAGGTGGAATCTTTGGCATTCTCTTACCCTCATCGGACACCTCAATGCAGATTATCTGATCTTGCAGGGTCCAATCTAGAGAGACCCTATGGCCGGGTTGATTATCGTAAGCATGGATAATCGCGTTGTTGACCGCCTCAGTCACAGCTGTTTGAACCTGGTAACTATTCACTTCGTCCATACCATGTTCGCAGCATAGCGCGTTAATGCGAGCACCCAGGCCAGCAACACACTCCAGGCGACTGTCTATCTGTAATAATATTGCTTGAGCAGATGTCATTTTTATAGGCCTCACCAGTATCAACGGTGGCTTTCGCTTTCATTACTCATCATGCTGACAGCTCAATCGCGAGCATGGAAGCATCGTCGTTTAAGTTTAAGTCGGATTCTCCCGAACAATGCCACTCGGCTAGTCTGAGTTTAACCTCTTCAACGGTTTCCTGTAACGAGTGTGACCGACAATCCGTGAGACATTCAGCCAATCGATCCTCGCCAAAATGCTCTCTGGCGGGATTGATACCCTCGGTAATACCATCCGAATAGACTAGCAAACGGTCTCCTGGATGCATCAGGAATTCAACTTGTTCAAAACTGGCATCAGGCATCAAACCGATGGGTAAACCTCCCTCACCGAGGCGCTCGATACT